>NZ_KV817463.1:21055-29892 GCF_001814695.1 Streptococcus sp. HMSC066E07 | reverse complement strand
CGTCCCCTCTCGAGGTAATATAGGTTACTAACCCTATATTTTGTACATAAATACCAGAAAACCACCATATCTTGTTTTAACAGCCCAAAAGTGGAAACTTCTTTGATTATAACATATTTTGAACCAAAAAGGAAGAACTGAGAGCTACTTAAGCAGTTCAAGTAACTCCTCATTCTTAACATCGTAATAGGAGAATCGTTCTTCTCTAATATCATAGTTGGACTGGAGGACATCCTTTAATGTTCCCAACAAGGCGCGCAATCTTTTTGAGCTAATTGCCTTTTTATCGATTTCAGCGAGACCATGCGCTAGACGATTTCTTTCCCCGTTAAAACTCTTCACTAATTTGATACTTTCCAGTAAAGACTCTTCCGCCTGATAAAATTCCAAAATATTGCTAAAAGACAAAAGTTTTAAAGTAGAAGTCTTGTTATAGACTCTTTCCTTGCTTTCACTCCCACGCTCCTTCTTCATCTCATGCTCCAGATAGTCAATGATAGCATCGGCATCTGGGTGCGACAGGTTTAGCTTGGGAAGATTTTCCTTTCTGACGATTAAGCCCGGATGTTCGGATTGGATTTTTTCTTCCAAGATATACTCTGCCAAAGACTTCGCCTTGATGAGCACATCAGCGATTTGACCCCGGCGATTTAAAATATCAATCATCAGGTAATAGTTGAGAGCTTTAACAGCCTCTTGTCTATCCCCTTCCCGAGCCAAATCCTGTAAAATGGCCTGCTTTTCAAAAACATCAGTAACATTATTTAAAATATTGCATGCCTTGGCTCTTTGCGATTTAGAAAGGATCTTATTATTTTTTTCCTGCAAGATAGCCAAGGCAGCCGCATAATCATAATGCTTAATTAACTGACGCAGATAGCGTTTGACTAGAGACTGATTGAACTTTTCAGACTGGTCTTCTAAACTGCGATTTTCAAAATCTTCCTGATTGTCTTTATTGCCATCAATCAATTCCTCAATCGGTAGTTCTGCGGCTGGATTAAAAGGTCTGTTGGCTGATTTTTCAGGAGTAGCCACCTGCACCGCCCGAATGTTGTAATTATTGATGCGATTGACCGCAAACATGGCGGAAATAATCTGCGGTGTAGCAGACGAAAGGTTCAAAATCAGTTCATCCTCATCGCTCAGATAACGCTCAATAATCTGAGTGATTTCTGCGTACATTTTGTCAAAAACATAGACTTCATCGTTTTTAAGGATTGTTGGATCAATCAGAATTTCTGGATTGTAGCCGTCAATAGATTGCAAAGCCGCTTGGATCCGGTCTTTTTTTACCAGCATTTCCTCACTGTAAATCAAGACCACCCTGTCCGGTCTATAAATGCGACTCAGATGCAGGAGAGCTCCGTCGTGATTTTTTGTAATTGGGTCGGTCGTCCCGACAGCAGAGATTAAAATCTTCATCATATCGTCCTAACTTAAATCTTCCAGTAATAGCTTATTCATGTCGTCATAAAAGGCAAATAGCTTCCTTTCAAAAGGATACCAGTCCTGAATCAGGTCTTTCAGGGATTTCTGGGCTACTCTCAAAAGTTTAACATCTTCTTCTTTCAGAGGATTGAGACTGTGAGCGACTGCATTTCTGGACTCATTCAGATCCAATATAGGTTTAATCTGTTTTAAAAGCTTCCACTCCTGTCTCTTCTTGAGAATTTTTCTGAAATCCCAGATAGTCAGGTATTTGGGCTCATCTTCTTCGATACCTTGCAGTTCCTGAGGATAATGTCTTTGGATATAATCCTCCAGCATAAACTCAGCCAGTGACTTGGTACGAATAAAACATTCCATCACATTACCTCTTTTGACTTGCAGGTCAATGGTCAGATAAGCATTTAAAACCTTTTTCTCGGTTTCACCCAGTTTCCTTTTGGCCAGCCGCTTCGGTACATCCTGGATATCAAGGGAGGATACTAAATTACTCAGTTCTTCCCTGACTCTTTTCAGCTGATCAGTAGAGGCCATTTGATGGATAACTTTCAGGGCTGCCTTGTAGTCATGATTCTCAATCAGAGTACGAGCGGTACGCTTTAAGATAGATTGTTTAAACTTTTCTGACTGATCCTCAACTGTCCGATCCACAAAATCCGGTCTATTATCTTCATTAGTCTCAATCAGTTCATCAATATCCTCCTCATTATCATGACCGCAGCCTTCGTTGGATGAATTAGTAGGATTGACCACCTGGACAGCCCTGACATTGATGTCATTAAGGCGATTTAGGATGAACAAAGCAGCTTTCATCTGAGGCGTTCCGCTGGACAAGTTTAAAATGAACTCATCTCCTGTATTTAGATATTCCTGAAGAATTTTCCAGATTTGGTCGTACATGACATCAAAAAGAAATACTTCTGAATTTGGAAATACTGAGGGATGCGGAAAAATTTCAGGATGATAATCCTCAGATATAGACTGAATGGCTTGAGTAATCCTGTCGTTCCTTTCAACTGTACGTTCAGAATGCAAAATAATAACCTTATCGGGACGATACTTCCTTACGATATGAAGTAGGGAGCCATCATGAAAAGCCCGAATGGGATCTGTATCTCCAACTGTCGAAATTACTATTTTCACACTTTTACCTCCTGAATAATGAAATTGGCCTTACCCATTTCATACAGATTTTCATTATTTTTGACCAGTTTTCTCTCCTGACCTTTGACTAAAAATGATTTATTCTTAGCTCTAGTTAGTTTGAGAACACCTTTTCCAATCATTTTTGTTTTTAAGCGATCGTATCTCTTTTGCAAAATCCCATTAGCTTGTTTGAAAATGGTCTTGGTCCAGGCTCCGCTGCCGGCCCCAAGATAAATAGGATATTGAACATTGTCTTGAATGTATTTTTCAGAAAAATCGTTTAAAAAGAACTCTTTATAGCTCTTGTAAAAGTCAAAGGAAAGCTGCCCCAGACTTCTCATCATGCTTGCTGCCCTTTCAGTTGTAGTGGTAATGGTAAATTCTGCTACAGTAAAGGGCGGCAGAGCCTCCCGATAGAGAGGAAGAGCCCGTAGCTTATCTCCTGATTCTTTACTGGACTTGTCCAGTTTTTGAACTAGAATGATATCTTCATTCTTAAAATCAATCCCATTGATCTTAAGGGACTGACTGTCGCTGACCCGAATTTCGTTAAAAAGATCGTCGAAATCTTTACCAGGTTTTGCCCCCCAAGGGACGACAGTTTTATCTTCCTTTTCCTTTCCCTTGCGTCCAGTCGCAAAATTAGCCTCTTTCCATTCGGGATGGGAATTTAAGAGAATAGTACGAATAGCCCCTTTGAGACTGGAACCAGGAATATAAGGCTGACCAAAACCATCGCGGACAATCTTAGAAATCTCATTGAGAGTTCCTAGACTAGATTTATCATTTTCATAATCACTTTCTTTAATCTTGTAACCACCAAAGTTTCTGTCTTTAATGCGGTTGTCATAGGTAAAAGAGACCAGACGGTTGTTTACAGCCCTCTTCCCATGCTCCATCAGAAAGGCTTCGAATTTACGGTCTAGACCTTTGGCTACCATACTAGCATAGAATTTTCCCATATCCGGAAAATAAAAGCTATCATTTTCATAGATAAACTCCCGACTGGTGTACTTTTCTCCACTTCCGATATGAACCGGAGCCATGGTACGCAGCGTGAATTTAAATGTTTTATAATCACTCTTCATCCTAGACCTCCAGTTTGTAAAATAGCGGTTTGGCAAAGTTTAACACAGGATGCGGGAATCCTTTCGGTCGGACATCTACTATCTGTCCTCTGAAGGTTTCAGAGAATGTTGAACCCGCCTTAAACTTATACAGGTCCTGCTTACGGTAGTTGGATGCTTCGTTCGTGCTAAAGGCAAAGCCGCTGGACTTGGAAAGCAGATAATGACTCTCGGTCATGGCTGCTTCCAAGTCCTCATCCATGGGCAGGGAACTTGTCAAAAGCATGACTCCCCTATCAAAAGATTGGGTCAGTTTTCGGGCCAAGTCACTCGGCAAATCATGAATTTCTAAATCAAAGCGACCGTAACCACTGCTTCTTTTCCCCCCGATACCGGAATACTGAAGCCCGGTCATCAAAAGATCAAAGAGCTGGCTTTGCTCAGCAATCACATAGAGTTTGCTGTCTTTTTCATAGGTCTTTGTCCCAACCTGGAACAAACCACCCTCTTTCAAAGGCTGATTCTTGGTGACAAGACTGGATTTTGCAAAAACTTTCGCTTCCAAACTATGCCCATTTAGAAAGTTCTCAAAGTCTGACAGACTGACATAGTTTAATTTTTTTGATTTTTTAGCCTGCTGGCGCATTTCCTGAACATCCAAATCCTGAGGTAACTTGTCCGGACTTGGATAGCCGATTGGCTTAGGCAGAAAGGGGTCCCCTTTGAAGGGAAAGGCATCTGATAAAACAAAACTCTTCCGATTTGCCAGCTCAAGAAAATCATCCAACTTATCCGCTTTAATGGCCTCTAAGACCAAGGCGGAAAAAAGGCGATCGGCGGAAAAGGTCAGACTGCCAGTATCCAGTTTCCCACTTCCAAAATGAGCGGATTGGAAATCCATCATATACATCTTGTAGGTCATATCAGACCTCCGTTTTTAATAATTCATTCAACTGACCTTCATCATACTGACCAAAGACTGTCTGAGCCTGAAGGTCTTCAAAGACAACTTTACCGTATCCGCGACTTCCAGAACCGCCCAGATAATCAAGCTCCAAGAGCTTCAAACCGTCAACAATAGCCTGAATATCCTCGTTAACCTCACCCGCAGACTTGTCATTGATTTCATAAATCAACTCGAAACCAAAGCGACTCTCCCGGATAGCGCGTTCAATCTGCCGTGGATTGGCTACTGCAGTAATTCGGTCGATGGTATTTTCAAATTTGACCTCAGTATAACTCTTGGCCCCCTTGGCATCAAGGTCATCTTTGTTCAGGAGAAAGGCATCACGGAAGATGAGGCGGCCGATTTTATAATCTTTTGAATCGTGATTTCCGAAGAGACGGCTGAGTACTTCTCCGTCTTCTTTAGGAGACTTAGCAAGTTTATCATTATAAACACAAGCCAGGAGGGTTCTCATTTTTCCCTTGATACTGGAACCAGGAATAATTGGAAGATTGGTGATTGGATCTTTGATAACAGGAGAGTCCGTGGCTCCAATAGCTGCAAAGGCGTTGCTGGTACCGATGTGCAAGCCTGTTTCCAAGCGAATCTGAGCAGTAATTTTCACTTTTGCGTATGTCATATTAATCTTTCCCTCCATAGAATTTAAAATAGGCAACCAAGGCTTCCATATAGCGGCAGAAACGCTGCAGCGTTTCCTTATTAGAGACTTCTTTGAGAGCTTCTAGTATCTGAGCCTGCTGAACCAAATCTTTTACTGCAAATTCTCGACCTGACTGATAGACGAACTGAACTCGCAGATAAGCAATCTTATCCTGCAGGTCGGGGTAGCCTTTTACATTGCTTTCATCAAACAATGCACTTGTCAAACTCAGCAAGTGGCGAATCTTGCTGGTAGTCAGCAAGAAGGCATCAGGATTTCTCCTATCCCGATTATTTCTTTTTAATGATTTGATTGCCGCCTCAGCCTTGTCCACATAGTTGTCATCTGTTAAAATTGCCATTCCTTAATCCTTTCTAATTTCATAAATATAGAGTAAGAGTGCCATTTCAGCTTCTTGTCGTTCTTGTTCACCGCCTGTATACCAAGCCCAGAAAATGTTTTTAAATTCTTTGAACTTTTCTTTTTCCTCCTTGGAAGCAGCATCTTCCAAGCGAGCCAGCAGATAAGCCAGACGGGCTGTATTCAACTTATCATAGGCTCTCAGAAGCTCAATCAAACGATAGATAAAAGCTTTGCCTCTCTCATCCTGTGATTTGAAATACTTGCGAAGCTGCACCAGCTTGCTTTGATAGACACCTTCGATAAACTGGTCAAACTTAAATGTGAAATTTCGTTCAAAGAGCGTGATACTGTCTTTCCCGTTCGACTTAGCCGCTTCTTCCAAATCCCCAGAATCCTGGGCCATAAGGTGAATCGGTGTCTTATCCGGATAAAGACCAATACCTGCCGATAGAGTCAGTTTACCATTGGTCCATCTGAGGAACTGCTGGCGAAACTCCACTGTAAAAGCAATAATATCTTGCCAGGAACCTAGAGCAAAGACATCATCTCCACCAGCATAAATAACTGTCAGCCTCTTTCCTTGGGCAAACTGATGAATATAGTACTTGAAGAACAAACTCATCTTCTGTGAAAAGATAGCTGACCGAGCAAAGGTTGAAAAGCGCCCATGCTTCTGACTGGTAAAACCAGCCATAAAAGCAGCACCCAAATCATCCACATCCAACCGAACAACAGCCAAACGTTTAATTCCCTGCTTTGTTTGACTGTCTCTAGATAGACCAGCATAGTCATATATCTCAGCTTTTGTACCATCATCTTTGATAAAGTTATAGTTACCGACAAAGACTGGTGTGGCTACAGTGTCATCTGACCACTTATTTTTCACATAGAGTTTACCTGGATCTTTGCCAATGTCTTCTTTTTTCACAGCTTTCAAAACTGCACCCGGTCCAATAGGCAGACCAGACTGACCGTCAGAGGCAACCTGGAAATAGTCACTGTCAATCTCTTTGGCAAATCTGCTCAGTTCCTGACATACTATACACAAATCATACTCTTCATCTTCACCATAATGGACTGTTTTGATTTTCTCAACAGAATGACAGATGGCACACTCGCGTTCAGAACTCCTGCCCCCCTGATTTAAAACCCGCAAACTAGCAGTATCATAACGAGACAGCTTCTTCTCTGAAATCATACGACTGATGCCTTGGTAGATTTCTCGATAGTTTTTCAGATAGTCAGATCCAGAATAGGTATCGACCATGATCTCAGCAGCTGAAAATACCTTCCAGCCAAAGGCCACATAGAGACCTGTTTGAAAATGTTCCAAAAAGAACTGATTAAAGGCTTTTTCAAATTCCTTTAGCTGACCGATAGTTTGTTCGGTATTGGCCAAGATGAAATAGGCATGTCCGCCACCAACATAGAGGGCATTAGCACGTGAAAGCTCTAATTGTTCCAAGAGGCTGTCCACGATATGCTCACTCATAAAGTCCAGATAGAGACTGCGAGCCTTGAGCTGTTTGGCCGCCCCCTTACTGGCAATGTTGTAGATAAAGTCTTGAATTCCTGATAGGTCAAAACTCGCCAACAAAAGACTTTTTGACTCATAAAAGGTAGACACATCGTCCAGCAAATGATCCTGCTGGCTTTCTTCCAGATAATCATAAATAGCAACCGCGAAGCCCGCTGTGAGCCTGCTGTGTTCTGCTAGAGAAATATCTCCTAACTCCTTATCCCCAGGAAGCAGAGGAAGCGTTGAAAAGAAATTCTGCCAAATATTGAAGAAAACAGAAAGATTTGCTTCATCCAAGGTTAAACCGTTAAAACTCTCAGCCAACTCCTCCAATAACCTTTGGTAGTCTAATTGATTAATAGGACTCTCTTCCCGACTCGCAATAGAGAGCTTGCTTTCATCAGGCAAAATACTAAACTTCTGATAGCGTTGCTGCTTTTCTTCTTTAAAGACATTAAAGATATCAGCCAAGGGCTTAAAAAGTTGATCAGAAGACACCTTCCTCTGCTCAGGTACTCCGCTAGCAATGCGGTCTGCCAGAGCAATAATCTTGTCTGCCCTGCTGTTTTCCTCGAGTGTCAGCTGTGGCAGTCCCTGTAGCCAATCTTTCCCTGCAGCCAAACTTTCATCAGATCGGCCTTGCAAACGGCTAACTAAACGACCGCCATTGTGAAACAAAGCCTTGTAAATTAAATCAAGCTTTTCTTTCTTCAATTTTCATCCCTCCCATTCCTAAACTGCACTTAGTACCAACTCCCGAAAATTCTCCAAATCTCAACAGCATGTGAGCATAGGCCTTCAAAGACGATGCTCCTTGGATACGAATCGTTATCTTGCCTCGAAAGGCGGGGTGCTTTCGTCCATGAATCGGAAAATAGTGACTTTTCAGTTGATAACTACTAATCCAGCTATGATCTGTCAAAAATTGTAAGGTTTCCTCATCTATCTCTGATTCTCCTTCAACCAATCGGCTGTATTTTTGCATGAGACTTTGAAAAATCAAGCGCGTATCTGGAAAAAGCACAAACTGTCCCTGCCGTTTAAAGGTCGTTGGAGTGTAAAAATGAATATGTGCGATAGGACTAGGATCATCCTCCCGAAAAATTTCCAATAAGGTCTCTTGTGATAAAGTCTGAATCTCTATTCTCTTTACAGATATGGCTCCTGAGTAAGTATCTAACTGAATCTCTTCTAAATCCAGAAGCTGAGGCAATATCTTCTCTTCTGCTTCTTGGGTAAGTAGATTGACCGTCCATATCGTTCCTTCTCTCGTGGATAATAGATTTAAAGAGTAGGGATTTGTCTCTTGTTCATGAAGAAAATCCACAAAATCCTCCGAAATCTGGCTCATTAGAAATCCTTGCAACTTAGATACTAGAGCATCGTCTCTTATTTCAACGTTTGATAAATACAATTGTACTTTCTTCACATTTCTAACCTTCCTTACTAAAAAAGCACCCCAAAAAGTGAAAGTATTTTTCACCAGTTAAGGGCGCCCTCTCTGTTTATCAGAACTATTCTTTACAATCAATATATTAGCATAATATGAAAGCGTCGTCAAGTATCTGTGCGAATTTCATGTAAAAAATCCCCTCTCGAGGTAACATGGGTTATTAACTTAAAATCCTTTGCAGCTTGCGCAAACACAGAACGAGTTTCCGTCCCCTCTCGAGGTAACATGGGTTA
>NZ_KV817463.1:0-20667 GCF_001814695.1 Streptococcus sp. HMSC066E07 | reverse complement strand
GTCCCCTCTCGAGGTAACATGGGTTATTAACATATGGTTTATCAAACAATGGATGGCGAATTATCTTGTTTCCGTCCCCTCTCGAGGTAACATGGGTTATTAACATAGAGTACAATAAATAGGACTGCACCTCTCTTTTAGTTTCCGTCCCCTCTCGAGGTAACATGGGTTATTAACCCCATATCTTGTATCAAGCTTCAGAGAATGACCCCTAAATCTTGTTTTATTCAAGATTTGGAAACATATCTATATTTTACCATATTTTTCATTAAATTAAAAGTTTCAGAAAAACAAAATGTCTTCCAGAATTTCTGCTCCTTCATAAGAGTTGAAGATGACTGTTTCTTTCTTATCACCAACATAAACAATTATATTGTCTCCCTCCTCCTGACAATAAAATTTTTCTAAATCTTGAAGAAGGTGATTATAATTTGTTTTTTCAACATCAATTTCAAAACAAGAACGTTGGACTCTCCTACCATATCCTTCCAACAATTTAGAAAGTTTGAGGCGCCGCTTATTGCTGATGATATCATAGACAACAAGACAAAATACCGTTTTTTTCTGCGCAAAGTTTTTCGCCTCCTCATCTAAGTTGTAAAAAAATCCCATCATTACTCTCCCGTCGTATAACCACTTAAAAATTCCTCATGATTCTCCGTTTCAAAACAACGAATCAAAGATTTTATCTGCTGATCAGCCATATATAAAAATGAATATCGTTTTTTATCAAATTCAATATACTGATGGATCTCCAAAACTCTTGAACGCATTGCTTTTGAAAAAATCTCAATTCCTTCTGCTGTTAAAACAACTTCTTCCTCATCTCCCTCTTCAAAATGCTCTGCCCTAATTTCCTCATTTTTGATCAAGCTCATTATTGTATCGTCTACAATAACAGGTCGCCACTCTTCCATAAGATCGCTAGCTAGAACCGAATGATGCTGATGAGGTCGATGGATAACACCAAAACCAAGACTCAAGCCATTTTTGCGAATCATTCCAATAAAGCAAGAATGAAGAATGGAATAACCAAAATTTAAAAGCGCATTAAACCTATCCTTGGATGGCCGCTTAGATCTCTCATAAAATCGGAAGTCATCAGTCAGTAAGAAGTTTAACAGATAAAAATATGATTTAGCAATTCTACCTTCAAACCCCATTATTTCTGGAATGTTTTTTGCAGTAGAAATTCCTAAGATAGCTTCTTGAAATTGTTCAAAATCTTTGCTATCTAAAATATGCTCCTCATCAAATGCTTTCAATAAATTTAGTTGATTTCTGATTTTAGCAGAAGCGATTCTTTTAGCAATCTCTAAGCAGAATTCTTGATTAAAACTAGAAAGAGCTTGTTTTTCTTGTTTCTCATAATCCGCTTCTCGTCCTGAATCTAGTACTGAAAGAAATTTTCCATATCCTGAAAAGTAGAAAACGTTTATCCTATTATTAGCTGACGCAGCTAATAATTGTGTTGTTAATTGAGCTTTGCCAAAAACTAATATATTTTCAATTAAACTTAGAGAAACTTCCTTTACTACATTCTTTTCGTTATCCTTTATGATGACTCTATCATTGCTTAACGACAAATGATAATCTGACTTCTGAATATATAAATCTCCCATATTTTTTCCTTCGCTCTTATATTGTCTTAATATATTAAATATGATATTTAATAATAGAGTGAGACAGAATCCTAAATTAAACATTTTAAGTTACTAGTCCCACCCCACAAGGCTCATAATAATACTTTGAGCAATTATCTACTACGTTACTCATTTATTACAAGAGCAATTCTAATCTAGATAATAGTGATTCAACTTTTTATTATCTCTTGAATTTCAAAAATATCTCTCTCCTTCATTCAGATTTTAACTATTTGAAATTTGCCTATTTGCCATCTCATTGACATTATACTATAACCTTTGGAACAAAACGAACTGAAGTCACTAACTAAAAACTCAACAATATCTGCTGAGTTTTTGTATGCTTAGAAAATGGCTTTAAAAATGCCGTAAATGATAAGCAAGACACCAAGTCCAATACGGTATTTCCCAAAGATTGTGAAGTCGTGCTTTTTCACATAATCCGTCAAGAAACGAATCACATAGAGACTGACCCCGAACGCAACGCCCATTGCTACAAACAGCAAGAAGAATTGCCCAAATCCAAGTGTGTTTCCTTTGATAATAAATTTCAAAATCTTCCAACCACTGGCACCAAACATGACAGGAATCCCTAAGAAGAAGGTGAACTCTGTCACCACGGAACGACTAGTACCATTTAAAAGCCCTCCTACAATGGTTGCTCCAGAGCGACTAGTACCAGGAAAGAGTGACAATACTTGAAATAGCCCAATGTAAAGCGCTGTTTTATAAGGCAAGCGCTCCAAATTGGTAATCGCAGGTTCCACAGTTTTATTGCGTTTTTCTAACAAAATAAAGGCAACACCATAAATTATTAACATACAAGCAACAGAAATGAAGTTATAAAAATGAGCATCAAACCAATCATCCAAAGGTAAGCCAATAATGGCAGCCGGCGCAGCTGCAATCACTACTTTTGCCCACAATTGCCATGTTTTTTGAACTTCACGCGCTGTCTTACCCGGTTTAAACGGGTTTAATTTATCAAAATAAATCACCACAACCGCCAAAATCGCTCCTAATTGGATAACGACATTGAACATTTCCATAAAGGCAGCATTCTGATTTTTATACTTGATAAACTCCTGTATCAAAATCAAGTGACCTGTGCTAGAAATAGGCAACCACTCTGTAATTCCTTCCACAATCCCAAAGATGATGGATTTTAAAATTTCAATGATAAACATTTTCTTCTCCTAAGGTTGATTTGTTTCATTATAGCATAATTTCAAGTGAGAGAATAGAGGCACTTTTTAAAAAGCACCTCCTCCTCCGCCTCCGCCACCACCAGAGAAGCCGCCACCGCTACTTCCACCTGATGAAACAGAGAAACTGCTAGCCGAATTAGCTGCTGCCCCATAGCCAACAAAAGCATGTGAGCTCGCATGGAAATCATACACCATATCCTGATAAACAAAAGCATTCATTGATGGATTATCAATTGTGATTTTGCGTAGTTTCATCGTCTTAGTCACCTTATCTGCACAATTAAACATAGCAGCATAAACCAATAATCTGTTCCACAAAATCACTCCCTCTACTTCTGTATCCTTTAAATGAGCAATCTCATGCAGCATATTAGCAAAACTCTTCCAGTAATAATAGTTTTCTGCCCCTTCTTCATTTAAGACGCCATCACGCTTCACCATTTTGCATTTTCTCAAAAGGTAATACAGCATTCCTCCAGCAATGAAGAAGCTAACTACAAATTGATAAAATACGAGTCCATACTCCAAGAAAATCCAAGCTAAGATGCCAAGAGAAGCAAATACAATAAGATTCATAAGGAGCATTGAAAGATATAAACACAAGAGCTCCTTTTTAGCAACAGGGCGATAATTATTTGGCAATTGCTCACGCTCAATAATTTCATGTATATTTTCTGTAATAAGTTTTAAATAGCATTTTAATAGTTTTCTCACTCTATTGCCCGCGCTACGAACAGCTTTCTCGCCACTATTATATATCTTATCGTCAATTTTAAAATCTGAAAACAAATTTTTCACAAGCAACTGCTTATTGTTTCCCATAGCCATTTTTAAAAATTCTTTTTCAAAATCAGCTAAACCCTTATCTGTCACTCTTTGTAATTTTGGTTGTTTCATATCATCTGTAAAAATAAGATTCCCTCTGTCAATCAAATCTAGCAAAGTGGCTTGTACAAGATTTTCAAATTTCAAAGACGTTGCTTGCTTCTCCGTTGGATCCAGCTCTGTCAAATCTACCGAATAAACATTGGAAGCGATGACCATTGGTGGCAAATCTTGCGGTATTTCATACAAACGAGCATGCTTAGGAAACGTTACACGGGATTTTGTTCTAAGATGAAAAATAATGTAAAAAGCCAAACTAATTAGGCCAACCAATACCAAAGCAAGTGGTAAGTCCCAGTCTACTAATCTCTGATATTTTTTTGTACTGGTAGCAACTTCCTTTTCGACTCGATGAAACTCTTGTAGCTGATCTCGTTTTGTAGCGGCTAAACTATCTTCAGGAACAGTTACTAGCGATCGATCCCAATACGCATGAAATTCTAAATTTCTATTTTTAGCAATACTAGCGACACGGATCAGATAGCTATCTCCCTCTCGTGTCACTTGGGCCGGCTTCATAAAATAACCCGTGTGAGCATACAATTCAGTCTGTTGTGAAGTAGCTGGAGGAGTAATCCGAAATTCTACATTATTTAATTTTTTATCCCAATCACTGATTGGAATCCAGTGTAATTCTACAATATCATTGTAGACAAACAACATATTCTTCAACTTCCAAGTAACCGTAATGGTTACACGGTCTCCTTTATTACCAGCATTATAAATTTTATATTTATAACCACCCGCAATGTATTCCTGAACAGCAGTAATATCTGTTTTTGGTTGTCCATTTCTTAAAGCTAGAATCGTCGGCTTTCCTTCCACATCAAAGCCCAGAGGAACTTTACCAGATGTCCCCAAAGTAATGATTTGTCCTCTGTAGCCGCTTGAGAAATGGTAAGTGACTGTTTCAACAAATGTCGCTGTATTATCAGAATGAATCTGTAAATTGCCTTTATAGGATTCAATATCATAACTCACCGCCAAGACTCGTTGACTGAAGAACAAACATGAGAAAAAAATTATGATACTCCAAAAAAACTTTTTCATCTAGCAATCTCCTTATACTGATTGCTTTTATTATACCATTTTTTTAAGTAAGGGTTTCCCCAATATTGAAAAGCATGTCATTTTTCGGTACAATGAAAGGAAGCTATTTTTAGATGAGGAGAAAATATGAAGAAATTATTCTTATCTCTATTTGTACTTCTGCTGCTTAGTTTCGGATTTGCAAATAGAGCTCAAGCCGATGAATACTTGCGAATCGGAATGGAAGCGGCTTATGCACCGTTCAACTGGACGCAAGATGATGATAAAAATGGTGCCATCAAAATCGAAGGTACCAACCAATATGCCAATGGTTATGACGTCCAAATCGCCAAACAAGTCGCAAAAGCATTGGGCAAAAAACCGTTAGTGGTCAAAACGTCTTGGAATGGATTGATTCCTGCATTGACATCAGGTAAATTAGATATGATTGTCGCTGGAATGAGTCCGACTGCCGAGCGGAAAAAGGAAATCGCATTTTCCAATAGTTATTATACCAGTGAGCCTGTGGTACTGGTCAACAAAGATGGGGCTTATGCTAATGCAAAAACGTTGAAGGACTTCAAAGGAGCAAAAATCACCTCTCAACAAGGTGTCTACCTCTACAATTTGATTTCCCAACTGACAGGCGCTAAGCAAGAAACTGCAATGGGCGACTTCGCTCAAATGCGCCAAGCACTTGAGTCAGGAGTGATAGACGGCTACATCTCTGAGCGTCCCGAAGCCCTCACAGCAGAATCTGCCAACTCGAAATTTAAAATGATTCAGTTCAAAAAAGGTTTTGATGTTAATGAAGAGGATGCTACGATTGCAATCGGAATGCGCAAAAACGACAAGCGTCTAGAACAAGTCAATGCTGCTATCACTAAAATCAGCGCCAAAGACCAAGTCGCTTTAATGGACAAGATGATTCAAAACCAACCTGTTGACACTGACGCCAGCAAAGACAAAACTACTTTCTTTGGACAAGTGACAAAGATTCTGAAAGACAACTGGCCCCAATTTCTGCGCGGAGCTGGCTTAACCCTTCTCATTTCCATTACTGGTACAATTGCAGGGCTCATCATTGGTCTCTTAATCGGTGTTTACCGCACCGCTCCTACAGCCAAAAATAAAGCTCTCGCTCTTTTACAAACTTTATTCGGTTGGTTTTTGAATGTCTACATCGAAATTTTCCGTGGAACACCTATGATTGTTCAATCTATGGTTATTTACTACGGAACAGCACAGGCATTTGGAGTCTCCATTGATCGGACAATCGCAGCCATCTTTATCGTTTCCATTAACACGGGTGCTTATATGAGTGAAATTGTCCGCGGAGGAATCTTTGCTGTTGATAAGGGGCAATTTGAAGCCGCAACTGCTCTGGGAATGACACATAACCAAACCATGCGCAAAGTTGTCCTTCCTCAAGTCGTGCGCAATATTCTACCTGCTACAGGGAATGAATTTGTCATCAATATCAAAGATACTTCCGTACTGAATGTTATCTCCGTTGTTGAACTTTATTTCTCAGGAAATACTATTGCCACCCAAACTTACCAATATTTCCAAACCTTTACGATTATTGCCGTGATCTACTTTGTCCTAACATTTACGGTAACACGCATTCTCCGCTATGTAGAACGGCGTTTTGACACAGATGATTACACAACGGGCGCTAATCAAATGCAAACGAAAGGAGTAAAGGCATGAGCGATACCATTTTAGAAATCAATCATCTTAAAAAATCCTACGGACAAAATGAAGTCTTAAAAGACATTTCTCTCACTGTCCACTCCGGCGAAGTCATTTCTATCATCGGAAGCTCTGGTAGTGGAAAATCTACTTTCTTACGCTCTATCAATCTCCTTGAAGAGCCAAGTGGAGGAGAAATCCTTTATCGTGGTGAAAATGTACTAGAAGAAAACTATAACCTCACTCATTACCGTGAAAAACTCGGTATGGTGTTCCAAAGCTTTAACCTTTTTGAAAACCTTAATGTTCTTGAAAATACCATCGTCGCACAAACAACTGTTCTCAAGCGAGAACGAGTAGAGGCCGAAAAAATCGCCAAAGAAAATCTTGAAAAAGTTAGCATGGGGCAACCTTACTGGCAAGCAAAGCCAAAACAACTTTCTGGCGGACAAAAGCAACGGGTTGCTATTGCACGCGCCTTATCCATGAACCCAGATGCCATTTTATTTGACGAACCAACATCAGCCCTTGACCCTGAAATGGTCGGCGAAGTGCTGAAAATCATGAAAGACCTTGCTCAAGAAGGCTTAACCATGATTGTTGTCACGCACGAAATGGAGTTTGCGCGTGATGTCTCCAATCGTGTCATTTTCATGGACAAAGGCATCATTGCTGAAGAAGGCAAACCTGAAGACATTTTTACTCACCCTAAGAAAGAACGCACAAAAGAATTTTTACAACGTTACTTACAATAATCTACAACCGACGAGACTAGTACACACTTCTAGTCTCTTCTTTATTGTCTCAAACTCTATAATTTTCTCTCCAAAATCTTTAGGAACTCAATTGAAAAACTAATTTTTATTCAAACAAAACAGAATGTTTGAATACACATTCATTAGAACATTTTCTTGTTAAAAATAAAACTCTAATTTTTAAGAATATTCTTTAAAGCAGATTGTATTGTAGAAAGCAATTTATCATTTTTTTGTAAAAATATTCATTCTAAACAATCAGTCATCTATTGAATAAATAAACTTTATATTTTATAATTATTTGTTATTTCCTTATAAAATTATACTATTTTACAATCGCAAACAAAAAAAGCAGTCTGATAGCCTGCTAAAAATACAACGATTAGTTTTCAAACTTTTCGTGGTTTTTATCGTAAAAATCAATCAATCCAAGAGCAGTTTCAAATGAAATATTTTTCACTTTAGCACGTCCTTGAGCAAGGGCAATGATAGACATTTCACGAGCGTTCGTTTCTTTACTGATGCGATAACCCGTGATTTTCTTATCACGAACCCAACTAACAACTGATTCTACTTTTTCAAAGTTAGATTTAGCCATTTCCTTCTCCTATTTTATTATTTCTAACTAAATATTGTAAAGGTTTTTGTTTGTTTTGTCAACGGAAAAGGATGCCTATTTTGATGAATAAAGCAATTCAGAATATTCTTTATTTAGCTTTAAGTGCTGATAATATTTGTGTTCGGATACTTTCCACTCCGTCAGGATTTGCTGGTAGAAAAATTGTATTATTTCCCTTATTGTCTGCAAAATTATTCAACGTGTCAAGGTATTGGTTGGTTAAAAGAATGGACATGATTTGTTCTTCCTTCAATTCAACATTCGCACCTTTCAGCTCTTTGATAGAATCTGCCAAACCATCCACAATCGCTTTCCGTTGCTCTGCAATCCCTACCCCATGAAGGCGGTCTTTTTCCGCTTCTGCTTCTGCGGCAGTTACAATTTTAATTTTATCAGCTTCAGCCAATTCTTGAGCAGCAACACGTTTCCGTTGAGCAGCGTTAATCTCGTTCATTGATTGCTTGACTTCTGCGTCTGGCTCAACCTTGGTAATTAAGGTTTTTACGATGATATAACCGTAAGTAGACATTTCTTCTGCTACCTGTTTTTGTACTTCAAGTGCAATTTCATCTTTTTTTTCAAACAATTCATCCAATGTCAATTTAGGAACAGATGAGCGCAAAGCATCTTCAATATAAGATTTGATTTGAGCTTCTGGACGAATCAATTTATAGTAAGCATCTGTTACGTTATTTTCATTAACACGGTATTGTGTAGCAACATTCATCATGACAAATACATTATCTTGTGTCTTCGTTTCAACCACAATCTCACTTTGCAAGAGGCGCAATTGCACACGCGCTGCGATATGATCAATACCAAATGGCAAACGCAAATGAATTCCACTATTACTTAACTTTTGATATTTCCCAAAACGTTCTATAATCGCTACAGACTGTTGACGAACGACATACAACGAGCTAAAAAGAATGAGAAACAGCACGACAATAATAATTGGCACTATTAAAAATAGCATAATATGAAACTCCTATCTTCTTTTTCAAAATTATAGCATACTTATAAGAGTTTATCAAACAAAAGCGATAAAAACTAGTTAAATCACTATGTTAAATTTCTCTTCAATATCTCACAATATCTAGTTTATATCCAACCATTTTCTTGCGCAATTCGAACCGCTTCCAATCGATTTTCCGCTGCTAATTTCGTTAGAATGCTTGACATATAATTACGAACGGTACCATTTGACAGATAAAGCTTTTGAGCGATTTCTTTGCTAGATAGACCTCTTGCTGCCGCTTGCAAAACCAAAATTTCTTGATTGGACAAGGGATTTTTACTTGTCATCATGACTTCCATCAACTCAGGAGAATATTCTTTTTTTCCGTCTAACACAGTATGAATCGTTTTCATAAGGTCGGCTATACTGCGTTCTTTTAAGACATAAGCATCTACATCTGCTTTAATCGCTCGCTCAAAGTAACCAGGACGTTTAAATGTGGTGACAATAACGACTTTGACAGTTGGCTGCTTCTCCTTGACCCATTCCAACACATCTAAACCTGTCTGCTTAGGCATTTCCACATCTAAAATAGCCACATCTATCTTTTGAGATTGCAGCAGATTCATTGCTTCCTGCCCATTAGAAGCCTGATGAACCGTTTCCACGTCTGATTGCAGTTCTAGCAATTGACACAAAGCATCCCGTAGCATGCTTTGATCTTCGGCTACTAACAATTTCATTTGTATCCCTCCATTGGTAAGTTTATTCGAATCTTAGTTGGCTGTTTACAGCTTAAAATCTCTACTTGTCCAGACAATGATTCTACACGCTCCCGAATAGAATGCAACTCTTTTCCTGTGGCAATTTTGAAACCTTTCCCATTATCCTCAACATCTGCTATTAACCTATTTTTTTCAGAATACAGATGAATTTGGCAACTGCTTGCTTGAGCATGCTTGATGATATTCGTTGCTAATTCTAGTAAAACCATACTTAAACTTGATTGAATATTCGGTGCGATGCTAGCAATATTGAGTTGATGCTGTACTTGTACCCGAATCCCACTCATTTCCAGCATAGCCTGAATAGTCACTAACTCCTCATCCAAGGTTCGTGTTTTTAGATTATCAATAATCCGTCGCACATCTGCCATAGACTGCTTGCTAATTTCATGTACTTCCTGCAATTCTTTACCAGCTTTCTCATAGGATTTCATTTGAAGAAACTGTTGTGCTAATTCTGTCTTGACACTGAGCATAGCAAATGTATGTCCTAGACTATCATGTAGGTCTCGTCCAATACGATTGCGCTCATTTTCAGCTAGAAACAGATTGAGTTGAGCATTCTGCTTTCTTTTTTCCTCCTGAAGCAATTCAGCCAACTGCATGCGATACAATCCGAATGTGAGTAAATCCACAAAGATAAAGGTCACAAGCAAAAATATCAGATAGGATAAATCACTCGGATTTTTCAGAAAAATAGAAAACAGAATGATTGGCTGTAAGGTAAAAAAGGTCCAAAAGCGCCAAGATTTAAATGGAATTTCATTAAAGTGATAGATTAGTAGATTTGATAGATAAAAGATGTACCAAACAAAACTTGGATTTAACCAAATAGAACTATAAAAAATGTAGGCAATCATTATCCACCAAGACAGCCACTGGTGAAACGGATGATTATCGAGTAGAAGATTGTAATAAGCTCCGATAAAAAATGCTGTCCACAACAAGAGCAAAAGCGAGTAGTCCCCGCTGATGACCCCCGCTATTGGAAAAACAATAAAAACTAAAGCAATATGAAACAGATAGTGAATATTTTTTAGTTTTTTCCACATAAATTATTTTACCTCAATCCGTTTTTTGAGTTGAAGAACCACTAGGCTGACACCAACTGTGTAAACCAGAACAATCAGTGCTGCAATGGCATTAAACTCGCGATGTTCCAAATAAGAAGATACAATCTGCATGAGTTGATAACTAGGAGTCAACTTACCGATTGATTGGAGCCATTTTGGAAACATGGTCAAAGGAAACCAAAGACCACCCAGGACTGCCAAAGCCATATAGGCAATATTCCCCACAACAGACATAAGCTGAGCGCTGGGAAGCAAACTCACTAGTACTCCCATAGCAATGAAAACCAAACTTCCAAACAAAATAATTAGGGCGATGATTAACCAATCCATTGCAGGAAGATTGACTCCACGAACAAAATGTCCAACAGAAAATACAACGACTATGGAAAGAAGGAAAGTCAGTAAAGCACTGAAAAGTTTGGATATATAATATTCTATCATAGAAACAGGTGAGTGTTGAAGCATTTTTTGCCAATTATTAGTTTTATCAGACTGCAAGGTGCTTGGAATACTAAAGAAAGCACTGGACATAATACTAAAAACTGTCATAGAAAAGAGATAGGTTTGGAGTACAAGTGTAGGGGTGGCACTCCCAGACATCATACCTGAGAAAATCAGATAAAAGACACTAGGCAATCCAATAGACAATAGATAATAAGCCGCTTGGCGCTTCATTAAAATCAATTCAACCTTCATTAAACTTCTCATATTTTTCATGATACATCTCCTTTTACTCTTGCGTCGTCTCAAAAATACTATCCAATAGTGTCCGGTTGCGCACTTCTACTTCCTCAATCGTACAACCATTCTCTACCAAGACTTGCCACACTTGACCAGCCTTTCTAGTTGCAAAGGAGAGAGCATTTTGCTTGATTTCAATTTCGGTCACTTCAGGTAACCTTTCCAAAATAGCTTGGTAAGAAAGCGGAATAGTAAAGTGTTTTTCTTGTTCTTCGCTGCGCATAGCGTAAGGCGTCGTATCACGAATCAATTCACCCTTATGCAAAACCAAAATCCGATCTGCTGTATGCTCTACTTCCTCAATATAGTGAGAAGAGTAAATAATGGTCACACCCTTTTTCTTCAACTCATCCACAATTTCCCAAAAATGCTGCCGAGTGGAAGTATCCATAGCAGAAGTCGGCTCATCTAAAAAGAGAATTTTAGGTCGGCCAATAAGAGCTAAAATAAAAGAAAACAACCGTTTTTGCCCACCAGATAATTTGCTGGCTAGCTGATCTTTTTGCTTATCCGTAAATGTCAAAAGGGCATCAACTTCTTGATTAGTTAAACTACGTGGGTAAATACTTTGAAAAAAGTTCAGTAGTTCTTTTACCTTCAAATCTGCCACAACTGTATTTTCTTGTGGTAAAATGGCAACAATCTGCTTTAATTGCTCATCTGTTGGCTTTAATCCTCGAACACTAGCCTGCCCACTTGTAAGAAATTTATCGCCTAGCAAACAATCCATGAGCGTGGTTTTCCCAGCTCCATTTGGACCAATCAACGCCACACATTCTCCCTCGTTAATAGTAAAAGAGATATCTTTCAAAATTTCTTTCCCACGAATCTTTTTAGATAAACGGTTCACCTCAATCAGCTTCATCTTTTTCTCCTCATTATTTTTATTGGTGGAAATGCAACACATACAGAAGTCCTAGCAATTGGCTCAGGAAGTTTCTGGTCAACGATTAGATTACCACAAAGTTACTTGCAGCAAGAAGAATAAAACAGGTTGTAGACTTGGCTTCTAACTCTACATTTCCTCTTGTTACTTTCATTATAGCTCAACTCTTTTATCGCCACTAGATGATTTTGTCATCACTCAACATGACAAATGTCATAAAAAAGACGACTCCATCGAGTCGCCCTTCGCAATAATTCTTCTGTTTTATTCAACACTAAAAAGGTATGGATAAACTGGCTGTCCGCCATTATGTATTTCTACTTCTACATCTTCAAATTTTTCAGTAATATCTTGCGCTAGTTCATTAGCCAAGTCTTCACTACCGTCTTCACCGATATAAATCGTTACAATCTCACTATCTACATCTAGCATTTTGCTAAAAGTTTCATTCAATGTCGTCAACATGTCTGGATTGGAAACAACAATTTTTCCATCCACCATACCAAGGTTATCGTTTTCATGAATTTCAAGACCATCAATCGTTGTATCACGAACAGCTGTCGTCACACTACCACTGACAACATCAGCAAGAGCAGCCGTCATACGATCATGGTTGTCTTCAATGGATTTGCTTGGGTCAAAAGCTAACAAGCTAGTCAAACCTTGCGGAATCGTTCTTGTTTCAATCACTACAGCAGGTTGTTCTATCACTTCAGCCGCTGATTGCGCCGCCATGAAAATATTTTTGTTGTTTGGCAGAATAATGATATGACGAGCATTCACATGTTCAACAGCCTTGATGAAATCTTCTGTTGAAGGATTCATCGTTTGCCCGCCAGAGATGATATAGTCCACACCTTGTGCCTTAAAGATATCTGACAATCCTTCTCCTGCAACTACCGCAATAATAGCATATTCTTTTTCTTCTGTTAGCTGGCTATTTTCACGTTCTTCTTTTTCAACCTGCGCTTCGTGCTGATTGCGCATATTATCTACTTTGACCTTGACAAGGCTTCCGTATTTCAATCCTTCTTGCATGACCAGACCAGGGTCTTCCGTGTGAACATGAACTTTTACGATTTCATCATCGTTTACGACAAGAAGTGAGTCGCCCAGTTCATTCAAATAGTTGCGGAATTCATCATAGTCAAATTCTTTTACATACGTTGGACCTTTTTTCAAAGCGACCATGATTTCCGTACAATAGCCATATTTGATGTCTTCTGTTGCCACATGACTAGCTACCGACTTATGGTGTTCTGCATTGATCATTTCTGTCATAGTTGCAGGCGTTGCTTGAAATTCTTCAGACGCAATGTATTCGCCTGTCAATGCTGACAAAAAGCCTTCATAAATGAAAACAAGACCTTGACCACCAGAGTCCACAACACCAACTTCTTTTAAGACCGGAAGCATGTCTGGTGTTTTAGCAAGAGCCACCTTAGCACTATCAAGAGCTGCTTTCATGACCTCAACAGCATCATCTGTCTCTTCTGCTTTTTTCTTAGCACCAATCGCAGCTCCACGAGAAACCGTCAAAATCGTTCCTTCAACCGGCTTCATCACAGCTTTATAGGCCACTTCCACTCCAGACTGAAAAGCAAGGGCTAAATCTTGTCCTGTTAGCTCTTCCTTTTCTTTTACACTTTGAGAGAAACCACGGAAAAGCTGAGAAGTGATAACGCCAGAATTTCCACGCGCACCCATTAAGAGCCCTTTTGCAAAAATTCCAGCTACCTCACCAACAGTGGAAGCAGATTTGTCCGCAACTTCCTTTGCACCATTTTCAATGGTCATTCCCATATTGGTACCTGTATCACCGTCTGGCACAGGAAAAACATTTAAAGAATTGACATATTCAGCCTGTTTATTCAAACGAGTAGATGCAGACTGCACCATTTCTTGAAATAAACTAGTAGTAATATTTGACACGATTATTCTCCTACAACTTTAATATTTTGGATATAGACATTTACTGTTTCGGCAGTAATTCCAAGCTGATTTTCAAGACTGAATTTCACACGTTCTTGAATATTTTTAGACACTTCACTGATCTTGGTACCATAGCTCAAAACTGTATACACATCAACAGCAATGCTACCGTCGTCCGTGGTCTTTACTACAACGCCTTTCGCATAATTTTCTTTACCTAATAAAGCTTGGAAATTATCTTTAATGGCATTTTTACTGGCCATTCCGACGACACCAAAAATTTCAGTTGCTGCCCCACCAACAATTGTCGCAATGACATCATCTGTCAGTTCGATTTGACCATCTTTTGTATTGATTTTTACAGTCATAGTTTCTACCTCAAAAGTATTTTATAGTTTATTTTACCATATTTTACGCGGACTGTAAAAGAGAGAGTACACAATTAGAAAGGATTCAGTCAATGCTGGGGATTTTCCTTGTCGTAAAAAATCTATTTTCTTGTGCAAAAAGAAAAAGGACCCCAGAGGTCCGATTCTTCATAAATTAAACGCGTTCAACTTTGCCTGATTTAAGGGCGCGTGCTGAAGCCCAAACTTTCTTAGGTTTACCATCAACTAAGATTGTCACCTTTTGAAGATTTGGTTTCACAGTACGTTTTGTTTGGTTCATTGCGTGAGAGCGGTTATTTCCTGATACAGTTTTACGACCTGTAAAGTAACATACTTTTGCCATTGATACTTGTCCTCCTGATTAGTTTCACGGGTTTTATACCACATACCGTAAAATTTTATCACAATTTCTATGATTTTGCAAGACTATTTTCTCTATATTTCAAAATTTAGCCAAGGCAGTCTAATCCGTCAGTCTTAAATATAGATAATTCCCAAACGACCGAAAGATACATCTCCCTTTACATAGAGGGTCTTGTCTTTCTCATTGATGTTACGGGGATTGGTAACTGTGCCGAAAGCATTGTCTACATCCAACTCCACACGCCAATTACTAGGCACATATAACGTTGCATTCCCAAAAGATACATCAACATCAAAGGTAGCAGAATCGCCTTTTATCGTGGCATTGTCAAAATAAACTGTGGCATTACCAAAGGTACAATCTAGCGTTTCATAGGTAAAATCTTCCGAATTGATGTAGCGCGTACCACTTCCAAAATTAATATCCCCATTTATAATGCGATGAGCATTTGAACCACGATAAACACCCCAAATTCGTTTTGGTTTGAAAATCAAGCCAATACCAATAGAAGCCAGAATCCCTGCTAAGAAAATCGTTCCAGATGAGATTGGCAAAAAGTGATAGCTACTATTTGCAACGATTAAGGAAATAATGGCTAAAATAACCCCACCAGATAAATTTCCTCTCCAAAAATTTTCAATTGCAAAGTAAGCAAAGCCAAGCACAACAAGCATCGGCCAAAAATTGAAATCAATAAGCGGAATACCAAAATTTCCTTGTAGTAGTACCCAGCCTGCCAATACCAAAAGCCCCATTCCAAACAATGTTTTTCTCATAATATTTACCTCATTTCACTTAATTTTTCTTTTAAAAATTGAAAATAATGCCGAGACACGTGCACTTGTTTATGAGTATCATAAAAGCGAATGCTGCTGGTCCCTGAAAAAGACTTTTCCAACGAATAAATTGCTTTAATGTTCGTAATCGTTGATTTCGAAATACGACAGAAATAACGTGGCAAGCATTCTTCCAGCTCATACAATTTCAGCTTTACTTCATAAGCATTATTTCGAGCATGTGCAAAAATCTTATTTCCCTCTTTCTCAAAAAAGAGAATATCTGCTAAATCAACATAGTATTCGCTCGTATCTTTGTAAAAAAGAATAGACGGCTTAGCAACTTCTTCCAGAGAACGCTGAATGCGCTCTATCTGTTCGTCAAAGCGAGGTGCCTTAATGACAATTTCTGCTTCTTCCAGATTAGAATCTAGCTCAACTCGAATTTTCATAAACGCTCCCCTCGTTTTTCTTTATTTTATTATAACAATTGGTTCGTGAAATTCAAGCGGTTTTCAGTAAGTGGTTCATTTCGAGACGCAAGTGGTCGTGAAATCTGAATAACTTACTTGCTTTTTCATAAGCTGACCAGATTCTAGCACCTTTTTACGCAACAACACTTTATAAATAACAAAAAAAGCCTTCAATTCAATGAAGACCTTCAATGATGCCGATTATAGGGCTTGAACCTACGACCTACGCGTTACGAGTGCGTTGCTCTACCAACTGAGCTAAATCGGCATTCAACACATTCTTATTCTAACACGTCAAATTTTTTTGTCAAGAAGTTTTTAGGAAATTTTCTTGATTAAAACCATGCAGGAATTGTGTGAATCCCATAGCTGAGGGCAGATTTCTAATTTTTTAAAACCTTGAGCCTGATAGAAAGCATTCGTTCTATCGTAGGTTGGATAATGACCCGGTGCTACTGTTTTGACTTGTAAATAGTCAACTTGTTGTCCTGCTGCCATTTCCAAGACATTCACTAGCTTTGATCCAATCCCTTGCCTATGATAGTCTTTCTTGATAGCTAGGCAGTCAATCTCTGCACGGTCTTCACTGGAATAGGACAAACTAATAAAACCAAGCGGATCATCACCTTCATAAGCTCCCCAGACACGAAGTTGCCCAGCCGCCTCAATATAGGCTTGAGTACTATCTGGAATACCAAACCACTCTGGTAAATCAGCCAAAATCTCAGCTGCAATCGCTAACTTCTGCTCCTCTTTATTGATTTCTTTAATCTGAGCCATTCCTCTCTTCCATTCCTGCCAACAAATTTTTATCTTTTATGTATTCAACAATCAACAAAAATCCCGCACAAAGCGAGATTTTCTTGTTTATTTGGTAAGCCTAATTAAGCTTTACCTTCT
This sequence comes from Streptococcus sp. HMSC066E07, assembly GCF_001814695.1. Lineage (NCBI taxonomy): Bacteria > Bacillati > Bacillota > Bacilli > Lactobacillales > Streptococcaceae > Streptococcus > Streptococcus sp. HMSC066E07. Next base: position 3,556 of record NZ_KV817463.1, on the reverse strand, counting down.
GAACCAAATACGTCGATACGTTCTTCAACAGCTTCTGTAATGGCTTCAAAACCTGGTTTCAAGAATTTACGTGGGTCAAAGAGTTTCTTCTTATCGTATTCTGCTTCGTTTGCTTCGTATTCAGCAACGAATTTACGAGTAGCTTTTGCAAAAGCAATTTGACATTCAGTGTTTACATTTACTTTAGCAACACCCAATTTGATAGCTGCTTGGATTTGGTCATCAGGAATACCTGAACCACCGTGAAGTACGATTGGGAATCCAGGGACAGCTTCTGTCAATTTTTGCAAGTGGTCAAGGTGAAGACCTTTCCAGTTAGCTGGGTATGGTCCATGAATGTTACCAATACCTGCTGCAAGGAAGTCAATTCCAGTTTCAACCATTGCTTTTGCATCTTCGATTGGAGCTAATTCACCGTCACCGATGATACCGTCTTCTTCGCCACCGATTGTACCAACTTCAGCTTCTACTGACACGCCATTTGCATGCGCAAATTCAACAACTTTGCGAGCTTTTTCAAGGTTTTCTTCAACTGGAAGATGAGAACCATCAAACATAACTGAAGTGTAACCAACTTTGATACATTCAAGTGCATCTTCATAATGACCATGGTCAAGGTGAATAGCAACTGGTACAGTAATTCCCATTGATTCTACAAGGTTTTCGATGAGAAGTTTACATACTTTGTAACCACCCATATATTTAGCAGCACCCATAGAAGTTTGGATAAGAACTGGAGCTTTTTTAGCTTCTGCTGCACGCAAGATAGCTTGAGTCCACTCAAGGTTGTTTGTATTAAATCCACCAACTGCATAACCATTGTCACGAGCTGCTTGGACAAATTTTTCTGCTGAAACGATTGCCATTAGTATTAGGCCTCCTATTTATTTTTATGGGTTTTCCCATTTACATTGTTTATTTTATCACTTTTTAGGAAAAAATACCAGTGTTTCCTAATCTTTTAAGCATTTTCTCTTATGAAATTGTTTCTCTTTCCTTACATCGCAAAAATAATAACATAAAATGTAACAACATCAACAAAAAAACTGGCCGAAGCCAGCTTATCTGATGCGGAGAGAGGGACTTGAACCCTCACGACCTAAAGCGGTCACAGGATCCTTAGTCCTGCGCGTCTGCCAATTCCGCCATCCCCGCTATTGAGTACCTTATTAGTATAACAGGATAGAAACTCCTTGTCAAGAAAATTTTTTGAAAAAATGTATCTGTCAGCACTTAAAATCACTCCCTAAAGCCAACTCTTGTTTGAAACTTCTTCGATATAGGTTCTTTAGATATGAACACAACACAAAGAAACTCCTACGAAGCTTGTCGTTCATAGAAGTTTCTTACATTTGTTTTATTTCACATGATTTTCGTAGTCATCTTGTGCTTTTTTATTAGAAGTTTCTTTTTCTTTTAGCCATTTCTTTTTGGCATTTTCGTATTCTTTTGTTGTTACAATCTTGTCTTGCAGTTTGACATATTTAAAATAACTGCTTGATCCACCTTTAATGCCGACTAGAGAATAAGAACGACTAAATGGAACTGTTTTCGTCACGGATGGTGTTCCCCCAAGAGACAGGTTTGGCATTGTCAAGCCACTATCAATTAACCACGCTTGTGCTTTGGCATATTTTTCATAGCGCTTCGTTTCATTGGTTTCAGCATTTGCTTCTGCTAACATCTCTGTATACGTGTCCAGTCCAACTGCCTTAATCTTATCATTTTCTTGACCTGGCTCCAGACCAAAGTTTTGTAAACTACCACCATTTTTTGTATTCAAAGTATCTAAATAAGTAGATGGGTCTTGATAGTCACCAGACCAGCCACCATTATACAGATCATAGTCCTTTTGAGCAGCTGTATTAGCAAAATAACTGATATTATTTAATTCATCTGAACTCATTTGTTGAATATCAATGACAACATTTTCTGTGCCCAAGACAGACTCAACAGATTGCTTCATGGAACTTTCCGATTGAACACCAATTTTGCTTGTCTGATCAGTCGGTACATCTAAGTGAATAGGGAACTGAACACCTTTTGCTTGCAATTCTGCTTTAGCTTGAGCAAACTTCGCCTTGGCTTTTTCTGGATTGTAATAAGCATCTTGTGCATCGGCCAAATTCATATTTGACCATTCTGAACCATAGTTTACCAATTTAGAAGACACAACATCACCAAACGTTTTATCACCGATAGAAACAAATGTTGGTGGCACGAGTGTGTTCCGCAATACCTTTGTCGCTCCGTCTTTCCCATTACTTTGTGCACCATAAGAAGTACGATTATAGGCAAAGTTGATAGCTTGGCGGAAAGCTTTATTTAGCACCGCTTCTTGGGTCGCAGCCTTTTGAGCATCTGTTTTCTTAGATGTATGGTTGTAAGACTGACGATTTAAATTAAAGTTATAATAGTAGCTGGTCGCATCTTGCAAACTATAGATGATATTGTTAGCATATTGTTTCTTAACAGAAGCAAAACTAGAGCTATTTGGATAAAGACGAGCTGCACTATAGGCACCATCTGTGAAGTTACGGATAAGGGCTTCTTGGTCAGAGCCGTCATAATATGTCAATTTGATATTGTCCAAATGAACATTCTTTTTATCATAGTAATGAGGATTTTTAGCAAATTCCATAGAAGACTTGGCCGTCAGAGATTTCAACAGATACGGACCATTGTATAGAATGCTGGTTGGTTTTACAGAACCAAAATTTTTTCCTTGTGATTTCAAGAAATCTGCATTAACTGGGAAGAGGATATTATTGGTCGTTTTTGAATTCCAATAAGTCTCTGCACGGCTGAGTGTATACTGTACTGTATAGTCATCTAGAGCTTTTACTCCAACCGTTGAAAAATCTTTCGTTTCCCCCTTGATGTAAGCATCCAAACCTTTGACAGAATCTTGAACGAGGTAAAGGGCTTCTGATTTATTATCTGCGGCGTATTTCAAGCCAGTTACAAAGTCTTGCGCTTTTACACTTGCGTACTCTTCACCTTCTGATGTGTACCATTTAGCATCTTTACGTAATTTATACGTATATGTCAAGCCATCTTTGGAGACTGTCCATGACTTAGCAAGCGCCGGAACTAAATTTCCGTATTGGTCATTTTCCAATAATCCATCAACTAAGTTAGTCACAACATCTGAAGTTGTCGCACGGTTCGCCATCAGATAATTTAGCGTGTCTGGATCTTGTGTATACACGTATGAATAAGTTGATGTGCTAGAAGCTGACTTGCCACAACCTGATAATAGGATTCCAGCGCTTAGCACAACTCCTGTTGCAATAATCCATTTTGATGATTTCATAGATAAACCTCCTCTAATGTCACATCTTGTTACATTGAATATTATACCGAAATAGTTTCAAAAAGTAAAGAGCTGTTTTTGACAGAAAATATTATTTATTCAAAATACTAGTTATTCACTGCATAATATGATTAAAATAAGCCGCAAAATACATAAAGAAGCAAAAATAATAAATTTATCTTTTGACTCAAATTGAATAAACATTCTTTTAAAGTGATAAATTGTAAAATATAGTGCAAC
>NZ_KV817462.1:0-395 GCF_001814695.1 Streptococcus sp. HMSC066E07 | reverse complement strand
AATAACCCATGTTACCTCGAGAGGGGACGGAAACCTAAAAAAGAAGCACAAAAACTTTTAGATGATAAGGTTAATAACCCATGTTACCTCGAGAGGGGACGGAAACATATTTATTTTCCTTTCTAGTCTTCTAGCAACTTTTCGTTAATAACCCATGTTACCTCGAGAGGGGACGGAAACATAAAGAAAATGACGGCTAAAACGCCAAAAATAATACGTTAATAACCCATGTTACCTCGAGAGGGGACGGAAACTTTAGCAGCAAGTTGCCAAATTGTTCCTTCTTCTTGTTAATAACCCATGTTACCTCGAGAGGGGACGGAAACTCTATCATCAAACCAAGGGTCATAAATACCATTTAGTTAATAACCCATGTTACCTCGAGAGGGGACGGA
>NZ_KV817461.1:0-2540 GCF_001814695.1 Streptococcus sp. HMSC066E07 | reverse complement strand
GCTGTTGATTTCCATGGAATCCTGACCCGGCATTTCCATCGAATATTGACCCACCCTCTTTGTAAGCCTGATGGCTCACGATGTGGACAAGTTCTTGGTTTTCTCCTTCTTGGGTTGGACTTGCTGAACGGATTGCGCCGTGCTGTGCTTGAACCGGAAGCTGTCGTTGCCTGTTTCCAGGATATGGCAGCGATGCGTAAGACGATCCAGCAATGCAGTGGTCATCTTCGCATCGCCGAACACACTGGCCCACTCGCTGAAGCTCAGGTTCGTGGTGATCACTACGCTCGTGCGCTCGTAGAGTTTGGACAGCAAATGGAACAGCAGAGCCCCACCTGAAGCACTGAACGGCAGGTAGCCCAATTCATCGAGCACCACCATGTCCATATGCATCAGCCTGTGCGCGATGCGCCCGGAATTGTCACTGGCCTTCTCCCGCTCCAACGCGTTGACCAGATCGACCGTAGAGAAGAAGCGTATGCGGCAGCGGTGATGCTCGATGGCTTGCACACCCAGGGCCGTGGCGAGGTGGGACTTGCCTGTGCCCGGTCCGCCCACGAGCACCACATTCTGTGCATCGTCCATGAACTCACACCGATGCAACTGGCGTACCAGGGCTTCATTGACCTCGCTGTGGGTGAAGTCGAAGCCTGCAAGGTCGCGGTAGACGGGCAAGCGCGCCAGCTTTAATTGATACGCCACCGTGCGCACCTCCCGCTCGGCCATCTCCGCCTTGAGCAGCTGCGAGAGCATGGGCTGGGCTGCCTCGAAGGCAGGCGATCCCTGCTCGGCCAGCTCCGCCACGGCCTGCGCCATGCCGTGCATCTTGAGCTCGCGCAGCATGATCACGATGGCCCCACTCGCTGGGTCATGTCGCATGGCGCACCTCCCGGGTGATCACCGCGTTGGCAGCGCTTGCACGACTCCTGAGGGTGTCATAACGCCGCACGTCGGCCTTCGGCTCGGTCGCCAGGCGCAGCGCCTGTGGCGCCGTGACCGGCGCAGGCGCCACGGGCTTGGCGTCCAGCAACCGGTGCAGCACGTTCAGCACATGGGTCTTGCTGGCCACGCCAGCCTCCAGGGACAGCTCGACTGCGGTCAGCACCGCCTGCTCGTCATGGTGCAGCACCAGCGCCAGGATCTCCACCATCTCGCGGTCTCCGCCCGGCTGCTTCAGCAGCACCGCCTGCAGGCGACGGAAGCCTTGCGGAAGGTCGCTGAAGGGCGCCCCGTTACGCAGCGCCCCGGGCTTGCGCTGCACGACCGCCAGGTAGTGGCGCCAGTCGTAGACGGTATGACCACCGTGGCGATGCCCCGGCTCGAACACACGTTCGTGCTCACAGATCACCTGCCCCTCGGCCGCGACGACCAGCCGGGCAGCGTACACCCGCAGGCTCACGGGGCGGTTCGCATACGAGGCCGGCACGCTGTAGCGGTTGCGCTCGAAGTGCACCAGGCAAGTCGGAGAGACGCGTTTGGTGTGTTCCACGAAGCCGTCGAAGGGCCGTGGCACAGGCATGAGCAAGGATCGCTCCTGCGCCCAGACATCCGCCACCGTGCCAGGCAGCTTGCCGTGGACGATCTCGCCCCACAGCGCCTTGCAGCGGCTCTCCAACCAGTCGTTGAGCAGCGCCAGCGTGGCGAACGCCGGCACGGGCTGCCACAGCCGGTGGCGGGCGTCGCGCACGTTCTTCTCCACCTGGCCCTTCTCCCAGCCCGAGGCCGGGTTACAGAACTCGGCCTCGAACAGGTAGTGGCTGACCATGGCGCTGAAGCGCGCGTTGACATCGCGCTCCTTGCCGCGGCGCACCTTGTCCACGGCCGTCTTCATGTTGTCGTAGATGCCCCGTCGCGGCACGCCGCCGAGCACCTCGAAGGCCCGGTTGTGTGCATCGAACAGCATCTCGTGGGTCTGCAGCAGGTAGGCGCGCACGATGAACGCGCGGCTGTGGCTGAGCTTGAAGTGCGCCACCTGCAGCTTGGTGCGCTCGCCGGCGATGACCGCCCAGTCCTCGCTCCAGTCGAACTGGAATGCCTCGCCGGGGCCGAAGGCCAGGGGCACGAAGGTGCCTCGCCCGGTGGTCTGCTGGATCGCGTGGCGTTGCGCGTGCCAGGCGCGTGCAAAGGCCGCCACGCGGTTGTACGACCCCTGGTAGCCCAGCGCTGCCAGGTCGGCGTGCATCTGCTTGAGCGTGCGTCGTTGCTTACGGGACTTGGACGCTTCGCTCTTGAGCCAGCCGCTGAGCTTCTCGGCGAAGGCGTCGAGCTTGCTCGGGCTGATGCGCTTCGCGTAGCTGGGCGCCGCCTCGCCCTCGCGAAGGTACTTGCGGATGGTGTTGCGAGACAAGCCCGTGCGCCGGACTATCTCTCGGATGGACAGTTGCTCACGCAATGCCCAACGTCTGATGACACTCAGTGTCGCCACGTCAATCACTCCTGTGCTCCTGCCGCTAAAAGCAGCAGGTTAGGGTTACTACGTGGGTCAGTTTTAGATGGAAATCACACCGTCAACTGGGTCACTTCTGGATGGAAATCAACAC
>NZ_KV817460.1:0-1487 GCF_001814695.1 Streptococcus sp. HMSC066E07 | reverse complement strand
TCTTTTTCACTGAATTTCCTTCAATTAGACACCAATTGAAGACCGCTTTGCAAAGCGCGAATTAGCTCCTGCGAGGCGCAAGCAATTAGCCACGCGAGAACCAATAGGGGGAGGGCGCCATCGCTCAATTCGGGCACCGCTTTGCAGGGGCGCTTCGCCCCCTCCCTACGCTTCGCTCCGGCCCCCGAACAGCCCTCCAGGTGGCCTCGACCTCAAGTTGAGCCTTGAAGCTGGCACTGAGCTCAGCCACGGCCGCGAACAGAGTCCGCGCAAGCAGGTTAGGGTGGTGCTGCCCCACCCAGACCAACGCATCCTCAGGACTACGGAACGCAGCCCGCCACTGTTGAGGAAGTCCAGGCTCCCCCGACTCCAACACAGCCCGCAACTCAGCCCGGGCAATACACTCGCTATCAGCCATTTCAGCTCTCCTACAGTTGAACTTGGTTAGGCCCTCGGGCGTGCTCCAACACCCCCGGGGACCGACTTAATCAGCAGGTTTGGAGTCGACCTCCTTTCCGTCGACCAGAACGACGCCGGCACCGTCAGTCACATCGGACCAGACCTGCGCAGCGATCGCTGCGACATCGGCCTTGCGAGGCCTGCCGCGCTTCTTAGCAGGAGGAGCAGGCTCGACAGCAGGCGGCGCGGGAAGGGCGCCAGAACGCACCAGAAGCCCTTGGAGGAGCCCCGGGCTACCCGAGGAGCCATCAGGAGCAAAACGACGCTTGAAGGCCATCTCATAGCTGCGAGAGGACACACCTCGATTCAGAGCCTTCGTGGCCAACCGAGAACTACGCTTCATGAAGAGACCCCTGCTAGGTTAGTGGCCGCTGACGGCCTGCTACGTTATCGATAGCATCAGAGTGAGGCAGCACGCCAATCTGATAATTCCGTGTCCTAAAGTGTTTTAAGAACAAGTTAGGCGGCGCTGCGCGCCGCCCCGCGGGCTTCGCCTCCGCGTGGCCGGGCGCCGCGCCCGCCGCCTCGGGCATATCCCCGCAGGCGGGGCCCCTTCCCGAGACGTCGCGCGCCGCTCCCTGCGCCTGTATCAGCTGCTCGAGGGCGTTTGCACGGGCGTAGAGCGTCCTGAAGGATCGAGCCTGACGGACCAGGAGAGACCACCACGCACCATCCTGCGGCTCGAACCCGAAGCCCTCAGGTGTCCAGAGCTTGCCGCTGTGCATGTGCCATCCTGACCAACCTGGGAGCTCGAACCGGTTGAGAATCCGCAGCAGCTTGTAGGCCGAGTACGGCACGGCCGTCTTGCCTGAAAACCACGCATAGACCGTGCGCTCGGTGACCTGAAGAGTGCGAGCCACGTCAGGTACCTTTAGGCCAGCGTCCAGGCAAAGGACTTTGAAGCGGGCCGCAATAGCGGCTCGCTGACTGGTGTTCTTTTTGGGCGGTCGGCCATCGGGTCTTTTTGAACACAATGTGCACTTTTTGGAGGAATTCTTTTTCACTGAATTTCCTTCAATTAGACACCA
>NZ_KV817459.1:0-24539 GCF_001814695.1 Streptococcus sp. HMSC066E07 | reverse complement strand
CAAACTAATCATTTCTTTGACCTAATTGAGGAGAATCTTTCAGCTGTTCACCCAATTTTTCAAACCGTCTGTCGGACTTTCCTGAAGGACAGAGACAAGATTACCAACGCCTTGGAACTACCCTACTCCAACGCCAAGCTGGAAGCGACTAACAATCTCATCAAGGTCATTAAGCGAAACGCTTTTGGATTCAGGAACTTTGACAACTTTAAGAAACGCATTCTCATCGCTTTGAACATCAAAAGAGAGAGAACGAATCTCGTCCTCTCTAAAGCTTAGCTGACATCAACCCACTACAGTTGACAAAGAGCTACTTTTTTCTATCATTCTCCAAAAACATTTTGAATATCCTCATCCGTTATTCCAATCATAGGGTTGATTTTCAAGAAATTTTCCTCAGTCAAGATATATTTTTCCACAGTTGTTTCCAAATTATTCACAGAAGTGTGTATAACTTTTTCATCAGTTAGGAGGTCTGAAAAGCGTTGGATTAGATAGGTATTGCGAGCTGTGCCAGTGTTTTTGACAGCAAAGTCAAAGGCAGACTTTTCCCCAAGAAGAATCAATTTGCTCTTGGCACGGGTGATAGCAGTATAGATAAGATTGCGTTGCAGCATACGGTGGCTGCTGGATGTAATCGGTAAAATGACTACAGGAAATTCACTACCCTGAGATTTGTGGATACTCATAGCGTATGCCAGACGAATTTTATACCATTCGCTGCGTGGGTAAATGACTTCATTGCCATCAAAGTTGATAGTCAGCTCGTCCTGTTTAGAGTCCGTATATTTTGCTGGCAGCAAATCAGTGATATAACCCAAATCGCCGTTAAAGACATTGCTTTCCGCATCATTGACCAGATGAATCACCTTGTCGCCTTGTCGATATTGACAATCAGTTGCTTCAAAAATGATTTGTTCTGTTTCGACAGGATTGATTAGATTTTGCATGAGTTGATTGATGTGGTCAATCCCAGCCTGTCCGCGGTACATAGGCGCAAGCACCTGCACATCTTGAGCTGGAATGCCGCTGCGGAGAGCAGCCTCTACGATGCGCTCAATCATCTTCGGGATATGCTCACTATGCGCTTCAAAATAAGAACGGTCAGCTTTTTTCTCAGTGAAATCAGTTGGGAGGATGCCTTTTTGAATCTGACTGGCTAAGGTGACGATAGTGGAGTCTTTGCTTTGTCGATAAATTTTTTCTAATTTGGTCTGCGGAAGAAGAGGGATTTTCAGCAAATCTGCCAGCACTTGTCCGGGGCTGACAGAAGGCAGCTGGTCGGCATCTCCGACGATTAGGAGTTTGGTGTTTGATGAAATGTTGCTGAGGAGTTGATTGGCTAACCAAGTATCTACCATTGAAAATTCGTCCACAATAATAAAGTCTGCGTCCAAATAATCGTCTAAATGGCTGGTGTCGTCATCTCCTGTCATGCCTAAATGCCGATGAATTGTAGCGCTTGGAAGCCCTGTTAATTCATTCATGCGTCTGGCAGCACGCCCAGTAGGAGCTGCTAGCAGGATAGGCAAATCCTGAGATTTGCGCAAATCCAACCCATGCAGCAGAGCATAAACAGCAATGATTCCATTGATGACGGTCGTTTTTCCTGTTCCGGGGCCACCCGTTAGGATAAAAATTTTGTGATTGATAGCGTCACAAATTGCTTGTTTTTGAGTCACATCATAGGAAATGGCAAACTCATTTTCGATTTGAGCAATAGCAGCTTCGATCTTTTTCGGTTCAAACTTGTTTTGCTTCCCTTTTTCTAAAATGCGCAAGAGATTGCTACGAATCCCTTCTTCGGCAAAAAAGAGACTGTTTTCAAAAATCTTTGTATCAATATTTTGAACTTTATCTTCTTCAATCAAATGTGCCAGCTCATCCGCAACAGAACTTGGGTCTAACTCAATCTGACGGGAACTTTCGAGGAGTTCAATCGTATGTTCCAGAAGTTCTTTTGCTTCAAGATAGGTGTCGCCTTTTTCCATAGATTGAGTGAGGAGCGTGTGAAGCAACCCAGCACGAAAACGCTCTGGAGCGGTACCTTCAATCCCTAAGCTTTGTGCCAGTTGGTCGGCAATTTTAAAACCAATTCCTTGAATGTCTTCTACCAATTGGTAAGGATAGTGTTCCACGATTTCTAAGGTTTCTTCCTTGTAGAAATCTTGCACTTGAAAAGCTAGTTTGTTGGGGATACCGTATTCAGATAGCTTAGCAAGGATTCTCTCGGTACCGTAATTTTGTCTTAGTTTCGTGAGAAAGGCTTCGCGATTTTTGGCAGAAAGACCTGCAATATCCTTTAATTTTTCTGGCTCTGCTAAAACTTTGTCAATCGTGTTATCGCCATAGAGATCCACGATTTTTTGCGCTGTTTTTACACCAATCCCTTTAAAATGATCGCTTGAAAAATATTTGACTAAGCCTTTGCTGGTTGGCTTTGCCCGCTCATAGCGTGTTATTTTGAGCTGTTCCCCATATTTAGGGTGTTGCACGAGGTTTCCCCAAAAAGTATAGTCTTCGCCCTCCATAATATCCGCCATGGTGCCCGTGACAATAATCTCAAAATCATCAAAATCTGCATCGGTGTCGTCAATATCTATCAGCAGAATCCGAAAGAAACTGCTGGGATTTTCAAAAATAATGCGTTCAATAGTGCCTGAAAAGTAAAATTCCATCATCTTCCTGTATCAATGTTAAAAGAATGGGAGTGGAACAGAACTAAAAATCGAAAATTTTTAGTTCGTAGTCCCACCCCCGCAAGGGTGCTTAAACAGTTATCAAGCTGTTTAAGGTTGCAGATGAAGAAAACGAAGTTTTCGTCAAAGGTGCTCTTCCAAGCTTGAAAAGCGAACAACTTTGATACTTGCTTCGCAAGTCTGATTTCCAACCTTCAACAATTCACTAGATTGTTGAAGCTGCGTTATTCGTTTATTCCTAAATCTGATAGAAGCTGGAACACTTTTTGTCCACCTCCAACGAATCAAAATAGACTTGTTTGGGATTAAAAAGTGCCAATTCTATTCAAAGGCCAGAAGCGGAATTTTGCTTCGCCCTGCAATTGACTGGCTTTAAAGGTTCCTACCTGACGGCTGTCTTTTGAAACAAGACGGTCGTCTCCTAAGAGCAGGTATTCGCCTTTTGGAACTTCAATAGTGAAACTAGTGTTGCCGTTTGCGTCCTGCGTAAAGGCTTGAGCTTTGTCTGCTAAAGATTGGAAGAAACTATTGTAGGAATAGGTTTTCTGCAATTTATCATCTTTAAACTTCGCGAGGTAATTTTTAAGATAAGATTCGTTGGTCTTTTTGCCATTTACATACAATTGGTCGTTTTCGTAGCGGATAGTGTCTCCAGGAAGACCGATCACCCGCTTGACAATTTGCTTGGTTTTTCCATCTTCGTCTTTTTCACTTGCAACGACAATATCAAAGCGATTGACAGGCAGGTGTTTGACAACAAATAAATACTCTCCATTAGCTAAGGTTGGATCCATTGAATGCCCGTCTACCTTGACAGGAACCCAAAGAAAGGCGCGTGATAAGAAAAGAACGGCCATAAAGAGGATAAACAACCCCCATTCTTTCATAAATTTTGAAAAAGTAGTTGATTTTGTTTGCATAACTTACCTTTCTAGAAGTTTCTTTGCTTTTTCAGTATTTTTAAAATGCAGTTTTGCGCTCGCTTCTAACCCTTTTATACCGTAGGCTTGAAGGAGATGACTTGCGACTTTATCGGACTTTCTTCCTGCTCCGCTAGGCAATTCATAGCCGAGCTCTTGACTTAAATTTTCAAGATTTTCTAAAAAGAGGTCACGGGCAATCATGGAGCTGACTGCTACGGCTAAGTATTTTCCTTCTGCTTTTTCCTCTAAAGTGAGAGGGTTTGAGAAGTGATTGTGTTCTTGCTGGAGATATTTTTGATAATTTTTCTCGCTCGTGAAGGCATCAATGACAATTTTTTCTGGTTGCACTCCCGTTTGTAGTAACAGATAAATAGCTTGATTGTGAAGGGCAACCTTGACAGACACCGCATTGTAGCCAGAAGCGATAACTTGGTTGTATTTTTTCGGGGACAATAGCAGAGCTTGGTGCTGGATTTTTTCTTTCAACAGAGGAACGATTTGCCTGATTTTTTGGTCTGTCAGAGTTTTAGAATCGCCAACTCCTAGCTTTCGTAAAAAATAATGCTGCTCTGGTGTGACAAAAGAAGCCACAACAGCGAGTCCGCCAAAATAAGAGCCATTTCCCACCTCATCTGTTCCAATCAGAGGACAATTCTGCCAATGAGGTGTCGTTTTTTCTTTGGACGCTTGATAGCCAAAAAATTGTGCTGCCTGCTCTGCGTTTTCTCCTTGGAAGAGGACTTTTCCTGAAGTGTAGATGGAGGCAGTTGCCTTATCAAGCTTAAAAAGGTAACGAATATAAGGATTTTTACTAGAAACAAGCTGTGCCTGGTATTGGGCAACAAAATCTTGAATTTGTTTCTCACTGGGTTGTAAGGTAATACTTTCCATATTGTTATTGTACCATAAAAGTGATAAATTTCTTTAAAAACTGACAAAATCGCTTCCTTTTGGTATAATATTTTGAGGTGATTTTATGGCAAACTTAAATCGATACAAATTTACTTTCGGAAAGAAGAGTGTAACCTTAACAACAGAACACGATAATTTATTCATGGAAGAAGTTGAAAAGGTTGCGACAGAAAAATATCACGCAATTAAAGAGAAGATGCCTGCGGCAGATGATGAAACATTAGCTATTTTGCTGGCGGTTAATAGTTTAGCGACGCAATTGTCACGTGAGATTGAGTTCGATGACAAGGAGCAAGAGCTGGAAGAACTTCGTAAAAAAGTGCTAGAAGCCAACAAGCAAAAGGTAAGTGAGCAAGAGGGCGCCCTATGATTTCATTAGTAATTTTGCTGATTTTAGCTTGGAGTTTTTACATTGGCTATTCGCGCGGAATTATTTTGCAAGCTTATTATACTGTTTCGGCGGTTGTTTCAGCTATTATTGCGGGGCAATTGTACCAATCTCTAGGTGAAAAAATTAATCTTTTAGTACCCTATGCGAGTGCACAGGAAGGGACATTTACCTATTTCTTTCCCAGCAGTCAATTGTTCCAGTTGGACAAGGTTTTTTATGCCGGTCTGGCTTATCTAGCAGTTTATACGATTGTTTATAGCATAGCCCGTTTTATTGGGATTTTTATTCACTTGGTGCCAAACAAGAAAGCCAATGAGCGTTGGTACAATGTTGCTAGCGGTGCTTTGGCTGTTTGCGTCACTTTGTTTGGGATTCAAATGTTGCTGACCGTTTTAGCAACGATTCCTTTACCACTTGTTCAAAATCATCTCAATGCCAGTGGTTTAGCTCGTTTTATCATCAGTCACACACCAATTACTTCAGGAATGTTGAAACAACTCTGGGTGACCAAAATCATCGGATAAATACAAAGACTCAGTTGGTGGTGCTAGCTGAGTTTCTTTTTCATCAGGGAAGATAAGAATATGAATAGAAAAATTTTAGAAACATTAGAATTTGGGAAAATCAAGGCGCTCTTTGAACCCTATCTTCTGACAGAACAAGGGTGCTTGGAATTGCAGCAGCTGTTCCCATCCAATAAACAGGAAAGGCTGGAGACAGCATTCTTAGAAATGACGGACATGCAGCAGATTTTTGTACAGCGTCCGCATTTTAGTCTGGCTGCGACCCAAGACATTACGGGCTTGACCAAGCGCTTGGAGCTGGAAGGCGACTTAAACATTGAAGAATTTCTCGCTCTGAAGCGGGTTCTGGCTGTCACGCAAGAATTGACTGATTTTTATGAGGATTTGGAAAATGTTGAGTTACAAAGATTGAACCGGCTTTTTGAAAATCTGGTTCCTTTTCCGAGCTTGCAAGGAGCGCTGCAAGCTATCAATGAAGGCGGATTTGTTGAAAGTTTTGCTAGTGATAATTTGGCTCACATTCGCCGGAAAATTCAAGAAAATGAAGTTCAGGTGAGAGATGTTTTGCAGGATATTCTCAAGAACAAGGGCGATATGTTAGTAGATCAAGTAGTAGCCAGTCGAAACGGTCGCAATGTTTTGCCGGTCAAAAATACATTCCGCAATCGTATCTCAGGCGTAGTGCACGATATTTCTGCCAGTGGAAACACGGTGTATATTGAGCCGCGGGCGGTGGTCAATCTCAATGAAGAAATCACCAATGCACGTGCAGACGAGCGCTATGAGATTTTGCGGATTCTGCAAGAGTTATCAGAACGCATTCGTCCGCATGCTGCTGAAATTGCCAATAATGCTTGGATTATCGGACATCTGGACTTTGTTCAAGCTAAGGTGCGCTTTATGCAGGAGAAAGGAGCGGTAGTGCCCGAGCTGTCTGACCGTCAGGATATTCGACTGCTCCATGTTGCTCATCCTCTGATAGAAAATGCAGTAGCCAATGACTTGTACTTTGCGGCGGATTTGACTGAGATTGTCATTACGGGTCCGAATACAGGCGGAAAGACTATTATGCTCAAAACCCTAGGTTTGGCTCAGCTTATGGCACAGTCTGGTCTGCCTATTTTGGCAGATGTAGGGAGTCGAGTGGGGATTTTTGACCAAATCTTTGCGGACATTGGAGATGAGCAGTCTATTGAGCAAAGTTTGTCGACTTTCTCCAGCCACATGACGAACATTGTCTCTATTTTAGAGCAGGCTGATGAGAATGCTTTGGTGCTTTTGGACGAGCTGGGAGCAGGAACTGACCCTCAGGAAGGAGCAGCTCTTGCTATGGCAATTCTTGAGGACTTGCGGCTACGACAAGTCAAGACAATGGCAACGACCCACTATCCAGAACTCAAAGTCTATGGGATTGAGACTGAGGGAGTGCAAAATGCCAGCATGGAATTTGATACAGAGAGCCTAAGACCGACTTATCGTTTTATGCAGGGAGTACCGGGGCGTTCCAATGCTTTTGAGATCGCAAGGCGTTTAGGTCTGTCTGATAGAGTGGTCAAGGATGCTCAAGAATTGACTGACACGGGCAGCGATGTCAATCGCGTTATTGAGCGCTTGGAAGAACAGACATTGGAAAGCCGCAAGCGGTTGGATAATATCCGAGAAGTGGAGCAAGAAAATCTCAAATTTAACCGCGCTCTTAAAAAGCTCTACAATGAGTTTAATCGGGAAAAAGAAGCCGAGCTGAATAAGGCAAGGCTAGAAGCGCAGGAAATCATTGATGTGGCGTTGACGGAGAGTGATACGATTCTCAAAAATCTACATGCTAAATCCAGTCTCAAACCGCACGAAATTATTGAAGCCAAAAGCCAGCTGAAAAAATTGGCTCCTGAAACGGTGGATTTGTCACAGAATAAAGTATTGAAACAAGCTAAAAAAGCGCGAAAACCAAAAGTGGGAGACGATATTCTGGTGATTAGCTATGGCCAGAGAGGCACGCTTGTCAATCAGCTCAAAGACGGTCGCTGGGAAGCACAAGTTGGTCTCATCAAGATGACCTTAGAGGAAGCAGAATTTAACCTGCTCAAAGCTGAAAAAGAACAGCCTAAGAAAAAGCAGGTCAATGTGGTGAAACGAACAACAAGTGGACCAAGAGCTAGACTGGATTTGCGAGGCAAGCGCTACGAAGAAGCTATGCAAGAGTTGGACGCTTTTATTGACCAAGCCTTGCTCAACAATATGGTGCAGGTGGACATTATTCACGGGATTGGGACTGGCGTCATTCGCGAAGGCGTCACCAAATATCTCCGCCGCAATAAGCATGTCAAGAGTTTTGGCTATGCACCGCAAAATGCTGGTGGTAGCGGAGCGACGATTGTGGTGTTTAAGTAATGCAGAGTTGGTGAACAAAACTGTTCATGGTAAAGAAGAAAGATTGAAAAGAGGAAACATTTATGAGACAAAAAGGAATACAAGATTCTTGTACAACGATTCTGGTTGGGAAAAAAGCGAGTTATGATGGTTCAACTATGATTGCACGTACAGAGGATTCGCAAAATGGTGTGTTTACGCCCAAGAAATTTATTGTTGTTAACCCAGAAGATCAGCCGCGGCATTATAAATCAGTGCTGTCAAGTTTTGAGATAGATTTGCCGGACAATCCAGTTCGCTACACCAGTGTACCGGACGCTCTTGCAAAAGACGGGATTTGGGGTGAAGCTGGTATCAATGTCTACAATGTAGCCATGAGCGAGACCGAGACGATTACCACCAATAGCCGAGTGCTGGGAGCAGATCCTTTGGTGGCGACTGGTATCGGAGAAGAAGATATGCTGACCTTGGTGCTGCCTTATATCAAAACGGCGCGTGAGGGCGTGTTGCGCTTAGGAAAGATTCTTGAAGAATACGGCACTTATGAGTCAAACGGGATTGCCTTTTCTGACGTGGATGAAATTTGGTGGTTGGAGACAATCGGCGGACATCATTGGATAGCTCGCCGTGTGCCAGATGACGCCTATGTGACCAATCCAAACCAGCTGGGAATGGATTATTTTGAGTTTAATAATCCAGAATATTTCCTCTGTGATTCTGATTTGAAAGACTTTATTCGTCGCAATCATTTGAATCTCAACTATGACGGGGAATCTTTCAATCCGCGCTATGCTTTTGGCAGTCAGCGTGACAAAGATCGTCATTACAATACACCGCGTGCTTGGGATATTCAGCGTTTTCTCAATCCAGAAATCGAGCAAGATCCGCGCTCCTTTTTCCTTTCTTGGTGTCAAAAACCCTACCGAAAAATCACGATTGAAGATGTCAAGTATGTCCTTAGCAGCCATTACCAAGACTCTCCTTATGACCCTTATGGCTTAGAAGGCACAACTCACAGCCAGCGGACCTTCCGCACGATTGGGATTAACCGCACAAGTCAAACATCTATCTTGCAGTTGAGACCCAATAAACCGCAGGAAACGACGGGCATTCAATGGTTGTCCTATGGCTCTATGCCTTACAATACAGCCGTGCCTTTCTTTACTCAAATTTCTACGACGCCGACTTATTTTGCGAATACAGGTGAGAAAGTCTCTACGGATTCGTTTTATTGGACAAATCGCTTAATCGCTGCTTTGGCTGACGCGCATTTTTCTAGTCATCTGGGAGATTTGGATGATTATCAGGAAACGACTATGGCTTTGGGACATGAAATGCTGGGGCGCGTGGATTGTGCCTTGGAAAAGGGAGAAATAGTTGACTTTGAAGCAGAAAATCAAGCCCTAAGCGATAAGATTCAAGAAGCAACGGACCAACTTCTGAATAAAATCTTGCTAGACGCTAGCAATCTGATGACCAATCATTTTTCTTTGAGCGACTAACCTATGGAATGAGAGGAGTGAGCTTTTCACTCCGTAGTAAATTCTGATATTACAGAAGATTTGTCTCAGGTAATTTCCAACGGATAGAAGTTTATTTTCGGAATGATTGAACGCTAATCTGCGGAGGAGCTTTTCGCTTCGTAGCAAATATTTTGCAAATGCTTCCTTTTAGTGTAGAATGATGTCAAGAAATGAAATAGAGCGATGACATCGGTCATCGTCAGAGGAGAATAATATGGTAGCAGCAGTTACAGATGCAAACTTTGCAGAAAAAACAAAAGACGGACTTGTCCTCATTGACTTTTGGGCAGCATGGTGTGGTCCTTGCCGCATGCAGGCACCGATTTTGGAAAAATTAGCCGAAGAAGTACATGAAGACGAATTGAAGATTTTCAAAATGGACGTGGACGCCAACCCAAATACACCAAGTGAATTTGGAATCATGTCAATCCCGACACTCATCTTCAAAAAAGATGGGCAAGTGGTGAAGCAAGTTGTCGGTGTTCATACCAAAGAACAATTAAAAGCTATTGTAGCTGAATTAAGCTAAAAAAGAAAAGGCTTGAACGAAAGTTTCAAGTCTTTTCTCTTTTTAAGATTAGAAGAGTATTTTTGACGTAAATTCGCTTTCGTCATCCACACCCTTTTGCCAATAGAAAAATGCACAAATCGATGCTATAATGAAAATGAAGAAAGATTGTTTCAATCAGAAGGGGCGGTCAAATTATGGGAACATTTGGAATAGTAGCTGTATTCGTCATTGTTGTACCCTTATTCATTTGTATCTACCTTCTTTTCAAAGTTATCTTCAAAAAATAAAGTTAGAAGTTAAGCAGGAAATAATTACAAACAAGACAATTTCATTTCGTCCGCGCGGCTGACAAGGCAAACTGATTGTCGTTCATTCCGTCCGCTCGGCGGACGAGATAAACTTCTTTTGATTCATGCTGTCCGCCGGGCGGATGGAGCAAACCAAAAATAAGGGAGACTTTCCGCCGGGCGGACGAAGCAAACGAAAAGTAGTTGAGGTCATCCGCCGCGCTGACGGAAAAAGGAGAAGTCATTGAAACGGTCGCTTTAAGTGATAAGTAGAAAAGGAAAGAAGGAATTTATGAAGCAAGAAAAGCTCATTGGACTTAAAATTAGTAATCTTCCTTTCCGTGCTCAATAACAGCCGCAAGCACTATGCGGATATCCTTGCCCGTTGCAAGGGCAAGGAGTCTAAAGCAGAATTGGGTTAATTAAAAAATGAGGCTGGGACATTTCCAATCTCATTGTATTACGTTTTTTTCCTTTTTCTCCAAGTACTTTTTTCTGCAACTGCGGTAAAGAGGGCATCCGTTGAGGAATTGAGCGCCGTTTCACAGGAATCTTGGATAACTCCAATGATGAATCCTACCCCAACGACTTGCATGGCAACATCATTTGAAATCCCGAAGAGACTACAAGCAACAGGAATGAGCAAAAGAGAGCCACCTGCCACCCCGGAAGCGCCACAAGCAGAGATAGCGGCGACAATGCTGAGGATTAATGCTGTCGCAAAGTCAATCGAAATGCCTAATGTATTGACTGCAGCAAGGGTGAGCACATTGATGGTAATAGCTGCTCCAGCCATGTTAATAGTGGCACCAAGTGGGATAGAAACGGAATAGGTATCTTTGTTGAGTCCTAGTTCTTCACAAAGTTTCATGTTGACAGGAATATTAGCAGCTGAACTACGTGTGAAGAAAGCTGTCACACCACTGACTTTTAAACACCGCCAAACAAGTGGGTAGGGATTTTTTCTCATCAGAACAAAGGCAATGAAAGGGTTGACGACCAGAGCTACAAAAAGCATGATAGCGATTAAAACTGCTAACAAGCTGCCATAGTTAGCCAACACTGCCAACCCTTTGTCAGAAATCGTTTTAAAGACTAAACCAAGAATTCCAAAAGGAGCCAAATTGATAATCCATTCAACGACCTTAGAGGTTACACTTGCCATAGTTTGCAAAAGCTCTTTACTGCTTTTGCTGGCTTCACGCATGGCAAGTCCAAATACCACAGCCCAAGATAATATTCCAATATAGTTTGCGGTGATGAGAGCATTGACTGGATTGTCCACTACTTTGAGCAACAAATTACTGAGGACTTGCCCAATCCCATCTGGTGGTGTAATCTTGGTCTTTGACGCTGTGAGTGTGATGTGTAAAGGAAAAAGGTAGTTAGCTAGCACTGCGACTAAAGCTGCTGAGAATGTTCCCAAAAGATACAAGATAATGATAGTTTTCATGTTGGTTTCTTGCCCTTTTCGATGTTGTGATAGAGCATTGGTCACCAAAGCAAAAACCAACAGTGGAGCAATGCCTTTTAAGCCACCAACAAATATATCTCCTAATAACCCAATTGCTGATAGCTTAGGAAAGGTCAAGCCAAGGACAGCTCCTAATGCAATCCCGATAGCAATACGCTTAATCAAACTAGATTTTTTCCAAGCTAAAACTATTCTTTTCATATCATATAATCCCTTCATGATCATAATGTCTCCCATTATAGTATAAATATTCTGAAAAATCAATCTGTTTTAGATAGAATACACTGGGGGGAGTTAGCATTCCCCTGATTCAATTAGGCTCAGATATGGTATAATAGAGATAAATACGAGGAGGTGAAGTATGCTCTCAGTAAACAAGAATGTATTCTATCGCTACTTTGAAAAACTCAACTGGTCTCATTTGGTAGATGATGTCTTTAGCAAGCTCGTTTCACTTTTGCTCTTGCTAGCTCTCTTTTACCTTGCTAAAAAGCTGGTACATGTACTCGTAAGAAAGATTATCTCCCCCTCATTGAAACTCTCTAGTCAAGACGAAGGGAGGCAAAAGACCCTCACTCGTTTGATTGAAAATTTGCTGAATTACACCCTTTACTTTTTTTTGATTTATTGGATATTGGCGATTTTAGGCTTGCCGGTGTCAAGTTTACTGGCAGGAGCTGGGATTGCTGGGGTGGCAATCGGGATGGGAGCGCAAGGCTTCTTGTCTGATTTAGTCAATGGTTTCTTTATTTTGTTGGAGCGGCAGTTGGATGTCGGAGACAGCGTTCGTCTGACTAATGGCTCGATTAAAATCGCAGGAACAGTCGTGAGTGTCGGAATTCGGACGACACAAGTGCGCGATGCGGATGGCACTTTGCATTACGTTCCTAATCGCAACATTACCGTCGTCAGTAATCTCTCACGTGGCAATATGCGAGCGCTCATTGATATTCCATTATACGCTCAGACGGATTTGGAGAAGGTCACTCAGATTATCCAGCAGGTCAATGAGGAATACGCGGGCGATCAAGTAGAAATTTTGCAGGAACCAGTGATTCTAGGCCCTCAACTCGCAGACAATGGACAATTTTATTTTCGTGTCAGTATCACCGTCCAAAGCGGTAGCCAAAGCACCGTTTATCATCAATTTTACAGACTGTATCATGACGCTCTATTAAAGGGAGGAATTGATTTGCCAACGATTTATGCACCAGCGTAAGCAGAAAGGAGATTACTATGGAAGAACAAGTACCGCATGAAATAACGACCCCTGACGGTCATGTCTATCGCTTGAAACAGCCTTTGTATAAACAGCCTTTGTTTTGGACGACAATCATTAGCTGTGTCATGCTCTTTTGCATCACCCTCATGGTGGCTGGTTTAAGTATTGTCAACCTTGCTTTTCTAGGACATGGCACTCGAACTGAAATTTATCAAGATAATTACAAACATCATCGCCTGAGAGATAGCGTTCGTTTTGAAAATGGTCTGAAAGTTACTGTCCAGTACATTCACGTGGATTCTAAAGAGCGAATGGAAGGTCAAGCAACAGGTGCGATGATTACGGCTAAGGTTATTATCGAAAATACCTCTAGTGAAAAGCTCCCACTCAATGTTTATGACTTTGATTTACAAGACGAAATGGGCGAATCCTATGTAATGGATGATGCCATTTTTGAGGCCAACAAAATCAAAGAGGAACTCGTAGCGGGTGAAAAGGTAGAATGGAAGCTGATGTATGACGGTGAGGACGGCGCGCAGCAGCCTTACACTCTCATTTATGACAATGTCAAGTGGGGAGAAACCAAAAGCGTGAAGTTTTAGAAATTTTCAGCAGAAGAACAGTAAAAGGCTGTGGACAAATTCGTCCACAGCCTTTTATCATGTATATTCGTTTAAACAATTCCTTGGGCAATCATAGCGTTGGCGATATTTTCAAAAGCAGCAATGTTTGCTCCTGCTAGATAATCTTTGCCAAGATTGTAGTTTTCAGCAGTTGTCTTAGCAGTGTTGAAGATGTTGATCATGATGTCTTTCAGACGAGTGTCTACTTCTTCACGCGTCCATGAGAGACGGAGACTATTTTGGCTCATTTCAAGAGCAGATACAGCCACCCCACCGGCATTGGCAGCCTTGGCAGGACCATAAAGGAGACCATTTTCTTTGTAAACGGCAATGGCGTCAAGATTACTTGGCATATTAGCACCTTCTGATACACAGAATACGCCTTGCGCTACCAAGCGTTTTGCTGCTTCACCATCGATTTCATTTTGAGTGGCACATGGCAGGGCAATGTCAAATGCACCTTCGTAAGTCCAGACAGAGCCTTCGTGATAAGTAGCGCTTGCCCTTTCAGCAGCGTATTCTGTCAGACGAGCACGTCGTTTTTCTTTTACATCAACTAGAAGGTCAAAATCAATACCATCTTTGTCAATGACATAACCATTTGAATCAGACACAGAAATGACTTTAGCACCGAGGGCAGTTGCTTTTTGCACAGCATACTGAGCTACATTTCCAGCACCGGATACGACAACGGTCTTTCCGTCAAAACTTTCACCGTTTGCTTTAAGCATTTCTTGCGTATAGTAAACAAGGCCGTAACCAGTTGCTTCTGGGCGAATCAGAGAACCTCCAAATCCAAGTGGTTTACCAGTCAAGACACCAGCATCAAATTGGCGTAGGCGTTTGTACTGACCGTAAAGATAGCCAATCTCGCGTCCGCCAACCCCAATGTCACCAGCAGGAACGTCAAGAGAAGGACCGATATATTTTTGCAATTCTGTCATGAAGCTTTGGCAGAAACGCATCACTTCAGCATCTGTCTTGCCTTTCGGATCAAAGTCAGATCCACCTTTACCACCGCCGATTGGCAGTCCAGTCAAAACATTTTTAAAGATTTGTTCAAATCCAAGAAATTTCAAAATCCCTTGATTAACCGTTGGGTGGAAACGAAGACCGCCCTTATATGGCCCAACTGCGGAATTAAATTGTACGCGGTAACCGCGATTGACTTGAACCTTGCCGTCGCGATCAACCCAAGGAACACGGAAACTAATCACACGTTCTGGCTCGGTAATGCGCGCCAAAATGTTTTCTTCAATGTATTCAGGATGTTTTTCAAAAACTGGTTCAAGCGTGTTTAAAAATTCTTCTACCGCTTGCAGAAATTCTGCTTCGTGAGCATTGCGAGCTTTCACAGCTTCAAAAGTGCTTTGGATATATTCTTTAGCAGTTGTCATAGATTTCTCCTTAAATAAGATACGAGGACGAGTAAAAGTCGTACAAAAATAGGAGGCTGACGCCGTGTTCGATGAACACAAGGGAACCTATCTTTTTTGCTAGACTTTCCATCCGAGTTCAGTTGCAATAAGATACTAAGACCGTAAAAAATAAAAGCAATCACATCGCTATGCTCCTTAATATCCACGTCCGTAATTCCCTATGCTCGAACGGTCATGGGAAAAAGAGGTAGCTCAACAAAAGTTGCTTTGCAAGATTTGTTAGACTTGTCTGTTCTAGCTATCAATGGTCTTAGCCCAATCACAGAACGAGACTTTCGTCCTAGTTCTGTGTGTGTTATCTTTTGTTACATGTGCCATTATAACAGAAAACAAAAGAGCTGTAAAGAAAAAAGTTGAATTTTCTGAAAATTCAAACATATAATTTTACATCAAACTCTTGCTCAACAAAGATTCAGTTGTTTATCCCGAACGTTTCTTCTTTCTATTCCGTTCAAAGAGTCATATTTCTGCTTTTAGTGGTACAATAGAAAAAATGAAAGGAGCATTTCATGCTATCAACTCAAACACAAATTGCTGGTTTTTCTTTTGACAACTGCCTGATGAATGCGGCTGGCGTTGCCTGCATGACGATTGAAGAACTAGAAGAAGTTAAAAACTCAGCTGCGGGAACTTTTGTGACTAAGACAGCAACCTTGCAAGCGCGAGCAGGAAATCCTGAACCTCGTTACCAAGATGTACCACTAGGTTCAATCAATTCAATGGGACTACCCAATCATGGATTGGATTATTATTTGGAGTATTTATTAGACCTACAAAAAGCAGAGTCCAATCGAACCTTCTTTTTGTCGCTGGTAGGTCTGTCGCTAGAAGAAACCCACACCCTTTTGAAAAAGGTGCAGGACAGTGACTTTAAAGGCTTGACTGAGCTCAATCTATCTTGTCCAAATGTTCCTGGAAAGCCACAAATCGCTTATGATTTTGAGGCGACAGAGAAGATTTTGAGTGAAGTGTTTGACTATTTCACCAAGCCGCTGGGCATTAAATTGCCACCATATTTTGATATGGCACATTTTGATCAAGCGGCAGCAATTTTTAACAAATTTCCTCTTTTTTTTGTCAACTGTGTTAACTCAATCGGAAATGGTCTTTATATTGACGATGAAACAGTTGTTATTCGTCCGAAAAATGGCTTTGGCGGAATTGGTGGTGAATACATCAAACCGACTGCCCTTGCTAATGTTCATGCTTTTTATCAACGGCTCAATCCTACAATCCAAATCATCGGTACAGGTGGTGTGTTGACGGGTCGAGATGCTTTTGAGCATATTCTTTGTGGAGCTAGTATGGTGCAAGTAGGAACAACGCTGCACAAAGAAGGTGTAGGAGCTTTTGAGCGTATTACTGAGGAGCTGAAAGCAATCATGTTAGAAAAAGGCTATGAAAGCATAGAAGATTTTCGTGGGAAGTTGAACTATCTGGATTAAACCAGAGTGGTATTTAACAGTTCATTGCCATATCATTCTCAAGAAAGTTCTAATCAAATTCTTATAACATTTTAGGAATTTGTGAGAAAATAAGAACAAAGAAATGAGGTGTTTTTATGGCTGAAATTTATCTAGCAGGTGGCTGCTTTTGGGGGTTGGAAGAATATTTTTCCCGTATCACAGGCGTGATTGACACGACCGTCGGTTATGCTAATGGGCAAGTAGAGTCGACTAATTATCAGCTGATTCATCAAACCGACCATGCTGAGACAGTTCATGTGACTTATAATGAAAATTTGGTTAGCTTACGAGAAATTTTGCTCTATTATTTTCGGGTGATTGATCCGCTGTCTATCAATAAGCAAGGAAATGATGTCGGACGTCAGTACCGCACAGGGATTTATTACATAAACGATACGGATGTGTCAGTCATTAGCGAAGTCGTAAAAGAGCAAGAACGGCAATTTGGCAAGAAGATTGCGGTGGAGGTAGAACCGCTGCGCCATTATGTATTGGCAGAGGATTATCATCAAGATTACCTCAAGAAGAATCCTAGTGGTTATTGCCATATCAATGTCAATGATGCTTATCAGCCTTTAGTTGATCCGGGACAGTATGAGAAACCGAACGAAGCAGCTTTAAAGGCAGATTTGTCTGAAGAATCCTACCAAGTCACTCAACATGCCGCAACCGAACGACCATTTCATAACGAATATTTTGCAACGTTTGAAGAAGGCATTTATGTGGATGTGACAACGGGAGAACCGCTTTTCTTTGCCAGTGATAAGTTTGATGCTGGTTGTGGCTGGCCGAGTTTTACAAGACCGATTGCCAAAGATGTGATCAAGTATTATCAAGATAAAAGTCACGGTATGGAGCGGATTGAGGTGCGGTCGCGTTCAGGGAATGCACACTTAGGTCATGTTTTCACAGACGGTCCACAGGAACAAGGCGGACTTCGCTACTGTATCAATTCAGCAGCGCTACGCTTTATTAAAAAAGAAGATATGGAAGCTGCAGGATATGGCTACTTGCTTTCATATATGAAGTAAGATCAGTAGAGTAAACAGTGACTGAGCTAGACGGCTCTGCTTATTTCGCAACTACTCATAAATGTGTGGATAGAGCGACTAGCAGTTTCAAAACTAATTACAGACTAAACAAATGTTGTAGTGATTGATTGCTCAAAGTATTGCAGATAGGATTTGCGGAGTAAATTTTAATGTTTTTCCCATTTTTTAAAGCTTGCTATTTGGTATAGATTTTGCTACAATAACTAAAAAATTCAATGAAAACATATAATCTCCATAATAGGGTTGGAGAGTTTCTACCGTCTTACCGTAAATAAGCGTGGCTTTGTCCTTAGTTATGTTGTCAAATACAAATAGAGCATAAGGTGAATGTGAAATGAGTATCCATACGGCTTTTGTTTTTGCGATTGCTGCTAACGATGCACAGTAATTGAACATCATCTTATGGCTCTTGTTTAAAGGAGAAGCGATGAAAGCATTTAAACAGGTGAATTTGGTGACATGTGATGCAGATTTTCATGTCTATCGGAATGGGCTGTTGGTGGTAAACGAGGACAAGATTGTTTATTGTGGGAATGAGGATGCCACTTGGGAAGCGCGGGCAGATGAGACGGTAGATTGTGAGGGAGCTTGGCTTATGCCGGGTCTAGTCAATTGCCATACCCACTCTGCTATGACCACACTTCGTGGCATTCGAGACGACAGCAATCTCCACGAATGGCTAGAAGATTATATCTGGCC
Organism: Streptococcus sp. HMSC066E07; assembly: GCF_001814695.1. Taxonomy (NCBI): domain Bacteria; kingdom Bacillati; phylum Bacillota; class Bacilli; order Lactobacillales; family Streptococcaceae; genus Streptococcus; species Streptococcus sp. HMSC066E07. The sequence continues at coordinate 6,427 of NZ_KV817459.1, read as the reverse complement.
GGCAGAAAGCGAGTTTACACCAGAGGTCACAACAAGAGCTGTCAATCTGGCACTTACAGAAATGCTTCAGACTGGGACGACGACTTTTAATGATATGTACAATCCCAACGGTGTTGAAATTGGGCAGATTCATGAAGTGGTGGCACGCTCTAAAATGCGTTGTTATTTTTCACCGACTTTGTTTAGCTCCGATATGGAGACGACGGAAGAAACCTTGGCGCGTACTCGGACTATTATTGAGGAAATTCTGTCCTACAACGATGACCGCTTTAAAGTAATGGTAGCACCACATGCGCCATATAGTTGCAGTAAGGAGTTGCTAAAGGGAAGCTTGGAGCTGGCGCGTGAATTACAGCTGAAATTGCATATCCATGTGGCAGAAACACAAGCAGAAAATGGCATAATTTTAGAGCGTTATGGAAAACGCCCACTTGCTTTCTTGAAAGAATTAGGTTATCTGGAGCATGAGGGGATTTTTGCCCACGGTGTGGAATTAAATGAGCGAGAAATTGCAGAACTAACAGCCTCTAAGATTCATATCGCCCACAATCCCATCAGCAATCTCAAATTAGCATCTGGCATCGCTCCCGTAACAGACTTGATTCAAGCTGGCGTGACAGTCGGACTTGCAACGGACTCGGTCGCTTCCAATAATAATTTGGATATGTTTGAAGAAAGTCGTACTGCTGCTCTTTTACAAAAAATGCGCACAGGTGACGCCACTCAATTTACCATTGAGCAGGCTTTGAAAACAATGACAATTGAAGGTGCCAAAGCACTCGGCATGGATGATCAAATCGGCAGCCTAGAAGTTGGCAAACAAGCAGATTTTTTAATCATTCAGCCAAAAGGAAAAGTGCACTTGTACCCAGAGGAAAATATGCTCTCCCACCTTGTCTATGCTGTCAAGGGAAATGATGTTAAAGATGTCTATATAGCAGGTGAGCAAGTTGTAAAAGACGGACAAGTCCTGACGATGGATGTAGTTATGTAAAAATGAAAGTTCTAAAGGAATCTTTGAAGAACCTCTTTGACACAATAGAGGTTCTTTCTTTATAAATATTTCAGACAAGTTAGTAAGTCCATCTTGTATTGTATAGTAAAAATTAGAGGTTCGTGACAATTGTTCTGACCTCTAATTTTTGTAATAAGTATAACAAGTTTATGAGCCATAATGAAGCTAAATGGATAAAAACTCCTTTTGCAAACAAAGAGCAACGCCAGCGACTGCGCCAGTAAAATCACTATAAGGCTCGATAATGAGTTCAGGCAAGTCTTTGAAGAGTAGTTTTGGTTGTAGTGAGATTTCTTGATAGAAAGCTGCAATGACTTTGTCATCAGTCAAGATGGGACTGTGCAGATAAATTTTCTTTGCATCAATCATCATGCTAAGGTTTAGCAGGGATTGTGCTAAATACTTAAATGCCAAATGAAGGAGATTGAGAATAGCTTGGTCTCCTAGCTTGTAGGCTGTGAGAATGGTTTGAATCGTGATCTCTTCTTTATCTGTGACAAGCGATTTTAAATAGGTCAACTCGGCAGTTTCAAAGATGATTTTTGCTTTTTTTATCAGCCAACTTTCACTAGCATAAGTCTGCAAACAGCCTCTGCGTCCGCAACCACAGACTTCTCCGTCAGGACAAACGACAGTATGACCAATTTCACCGATGACAATATTGCTTTTGCCGTAGATTTTGCCATTGTACATGTAAGAGCAGTGCATACCCCGTGCAAAATGAAAATAGATAAAATTCTCATCCAGCTGGTAAGCAGAAAAAAGGCGCTTTGCTAGTGCCATGCAATTGACATTATTAGAAAAGTAAATTGGAAAAGAAAACTCGTTTTTAATCTTTGCTAGATCAAATTGTTTCCATGTTTGATTGTTTGTTGTAATCAAGTCATTGTGCAAATAGCGTCCAGGGATAGCTACTCCCACGGCTTGAATTGTATAGGAATTGTTCCGAAAAATGAATTGTTCAAGTAAATGACAAAACAAATCAGCGCCTTCTGCTAGAATTTTTTCCGAGGTGACGGTTGCTTTATCTTTATCAATCACATTTCCTGTATTATCACTCAACACAAAAGAAAAGTATTTTTCAGACAGTTCACAGCCGATGAAATAAGAGTGCTGTTTTTTAATACCCAAGAGGATTTTCTTGCGTCCGACTTTTGCGTGTTCTTCATCTTCCCCCAGCTCATACAGCAGTTTTTCTTGGATCAAACTTCCTGTAATCGCACTAACTGTGGCAGGAGTAATGCCAGTCTCTTTTGAAATATCAATGCGAGAAATTGGCCCCTTGGCGTAAATTTTATCTAAAATAATCGCTCGTAACTCAGCTTGTTTTTTTGTTTGATTCATTATCTACCATCCTTCCCTGCATCTATTATATATTGATTATAAAAAATTATCAAATACAAGTGAAAGCGCTTGACTTTCACGGAAAATCGTTTTAAAATATAATTAAAAAGCGAGATAAAGTTGGTTTTGTCTGCTATTTAATAATATATTATAACCAAAGGAGATTGTAAAGATGGACAAATTTTTACAAAAGAAGTTAATGCCCATTGCCATTAAGCTGGGAAATAATAAAGGCTTAGTGGCAATTCGGGATGGAATTACGCTTGCAGTACCATTATTGTTGATTGGTTCTTTGTTTATGGTTATTGCTAGTTTTCCTGTTCCAGGATGGGAAGCGTATTTGACAAAAATTGGGGTTTCTGCCTATCTATGGAAAGGCGTGGATAGTAGTTTTGGTCTGATTGGTTTGGTAGCCAGTTTTGGGATTGCCTACTATATGAGTCGCCAATACAAAGTGGATGGGATTCCTTCTGGGATTATCTCGCTTGCTGCCTTTATCACAGTGACACCATTCCTTACTACTAAAACAGGAAACGGTGTTCCTACAGCATTTTTAGCTTCACAAGGCCTTTTTGTAGCAATCATTCTTGGTTTGGTAAATGGTTATATCTATCAATGGTTCATCAATCATAATGTCCAAATTAAAATGCCTGATGGTGTTCCACCGGCAGTTTCAAAAAGTTTCAGCGCCATTATTCCAGGTGCAGTGATTATCACAGGCTGGTTGTTGGTTTATGCCCTTTTAGCAAGTTTAAAACTACCAAATTTGCATGCTGTCGCCCAGACTATCTTAGGAAAACCGCTAGGCCTACTAGGTAATAATTTATTTGGTTTGATGATTCTAGTTGCTTTAAATAGTTCATTCTGGTTTGTTGGACTTCATGGAGGAAATGTTGTCAATGCGGTTATGAAACCATTGTGGCTTTCGAATCTCGATGCCAATAAAGTTGCTTATCAAGCAGGGGAAAAACTACCGCATATCTTTACCAGTGTCTTTATGGATAATTTCGTCTTCATTGGCGGTGGTGGCGCAACTATTGGCTTGGTATTAGCGATTGGTTATTTAGCGAAAAAGAAAAAATCAAGTAAGCAGATCAAAACACTGGCACCTATTACAGTGGTTCCAGGTTTGTTCAATATCAATGAGCCAACGATGTTTGGTGTTCCAATTGTCTTAAACATTTTGCTTCTGTTCCCATTTATTTTGGCACCGATTGCGAATCTCATCGTTGCATGGTCATCCATGGCAAGTGGTCTTGTACCGTTAACATATACTGACCCAGGTTGGACAACTCCTCCGATTATTAGTGGCTTGCTGGCAACGGGAAGTTTTAAAGCGTCTATTTTACAAGCTGTTCTTATTGTGATGGATATTTTAATCTATATCCCATTTGTGATTGCTATTGAAAAACGCTTTAAAGCAGAAGAAAATCAGTAGGGAGATGGGAATATGAAACGATTAATTAGTGCAAATCCTTCGGAAATTTTGAATATGACAGCCCAAGAGCTCAAGCAAAGCATTCAAGCGAGTGAAGGGCGTGTTGTGTTGTCTGAAAATGTGGTCATTCGTGAAACCTTTGTCGGAGACATTACCAATGCTGAAATTGCAAGAGCTTTTGGTGCAGATATGATTTTGCTGAATTGTTTAGATGTTTTTCAGCCAGAAATATTTGGTTTGGATTGTGAAAAAGAGAAAATTGTTCACGAATTGCATCGTTTGGTAGGCGCTCCAATCGGTGTGAATTTGGAGCCTATTGATCTACAAGCAGATATGTTGGAAGAAGTGCAAGTGATTGCTGCCGGTCGGCAAGCTAGTCAGGCTTCTTTTGAACAAATTGAAAAATTAGGCTTTGATTTTGTCTGCTTAACAGGTAATCCAGGAACAGGAGTTAGCAATAAAGAAATTATTGATGCAGTAAAATTAGCTAAGCAGCATTTCTCAGGTTTGATTATAGCTGGGAAAATGCACGGTGCAGGGGTATCCGAGCCGGTTGCAGATCTTCAGACAGCTGAGAAATTATTAGACGCGGGTGCAGATGTGATTTTGGTGCCAGCCGTTGGAACGGTTCCTGCTTTCAGCGATGAGGAAATGAGAGCTGTCGTAGATTTAGTACATAGTAAAAAAGGTTTAGTCTTAAGCGCTATTGGCACTAGCCAAGAGACATCAGATGTGGATACGATTAAACAAATCGCGCTTCGCAATAAAATTTGTGGTGTTGATATTCAACATATTGGGGATGCAGGCTATGGTGGTTTGGCAGTAGTGGATAATATTTATGCACTAAGTAATGCTATTCGAGGACTTCGGCATACTGTGTCACGTTTAGCAAGATCCGTTAATCGGTAGAGAGTAATTATTTGATAAAATAGAAGGAGTAAACATGGCTAAAACAACCATTATGTTAGCATGTGCTGCGGGCATGAGTACCAGCTTGCTTGTGACAAAAATGCAAGCTGCGGCAGATGAAAAAGGATTGGATGCAGAGATTTTTGCAGTCCCAGCTCAAGAAGTAGACAATATAATTTTGGAGAAAAAAGTAGATGTTTTGCTATTAGGACCGCAAGTTCGGTATCTATTAGAGCAATTTACGGAAAAATTGAAGGATAAAAACATTCCAATTGGAGTTATCCCAATGGTGGATTATGGCATGATGAACGGTTCAAAGGTATTGGCATTAGCTGAGGAACTGATCGGAGGCTAGAGGTTCGATATGGAAAATTCAAATTTAGAAAGTATCATGTCCCTCATTATGTATGGTGGCGAGGCAAAGAGCAATGCCTTTGAAGCGATTCAAAAAGCTAAAAAAGGCTGTTTTGAAGAAGCACGTGAAAAATTAAAATTAGCTAACAAGGATTTAATATCGGCTCATAAATCTCAAACCGAAATGCTGACACAGGAAGCTCAAGGTGAAAAGATTGAGCTTAGTCTTTTGATGGTGCATGCTCAGGATCATTTGATGACAAGTTTGACTTTCATTGACTTGGCAAAAGAAGTCGTTGATGTGTACGAGCGGCTGGCAAATGAGATGAAGTAAAAAAACGGTTTTACACATTCTTATAAATCAAAACTTTGGTTGGTGATAATCCAATCAAAGTTTTTTAATTGTCTTACTTCGTTATTGAATGGTAGCTCTATCTCTAGTTTGATAACGATTTTTTCAAATTTTAAAAAAACTTTTAGAAACCGCTTGCATTTTTAGAGACTTGTGTTATACTTAATTCATGGATTGTTACTGGTCATGCAGGCAAAACCTAGACAAATACGAGATATGAAGTAGGGAAACTACTTTCTATTTGGTATGTGTTTAGGTTTTTTTGTGGCTCTTTGTCAACTGTAGTGGGTTGATGTCAGCTAACATCGCGAGAGGACGAGATTCGTTCTCTCTCTTTTGATGTTCAAAGCGATGAGAATGCGTTTCTTAAAGTTGTCAAAGTTCCTGAATCCAAAAGCGTTTCGCTTAATGACCTTGATGAGATTGTTAGTCGCTTCCAGCTTGGCGTTGGAGTAGGGTAGTTCCAAGGCGTTGGTAATCTTGTCTCTGTCCTTCAGGAAAGTCCGACAGACGGTTTGAAAAATCGGGTGAACATCAGAAATAACCTCCTCCATCAGGTCAAAGAAATAATCAGCTTGCTTTTCCTGAAAGTGAAAGAGCAGAAGCTGGTAAAGCTTATAGTGCTGTCGAAGTTGGTCCGAATAGCTGAGCAGCTGATGGAGAATCTCTTGATTGGTTAAATGCGCCCGAAAGGTTGGCCGATAAAAACGCTTATGGCTAAGCTTGCGGCTGTCCTGCTGGAGGAGTTTCCAATAGCGTTTGAGGGCTCGGTATTCCTGAGATTTTCGGTCGAATGGGTTCATGATTTGGATGCGGACACGGTTCATAGCTCGGCTGAGGTGCTGGATAATGTGGAAACGATCGAGAACAATTTGGGCATGCGGGAAAAGCTGCTTGGCCAGCTGATAGTAAGGACTGAACATGTCTATGGTCATCACTTTGACCCTCATACGAACCTTTCTAGGATAGCGTAGAAAATGATTTCGAATGACCGCTTGGGTTCTGCCGTCCAGGA
>NZ_KV817458.1:0-212 GCF_001814695.1 Streptococcus sp. HMSC066E07 | reverse complement strand
ACGATTCACATTGAAAACAAGACTTCCCAAGGTTTTGATGTGGTGGTGACAAATGTCAGCTCGACCAAGGGTGTGAAGACAGTGAAGTTGCCTATTTGGTCCAGCCAAGGCGGTCAAGATGACATCATTTGGTACGACGCTGCTAAGCAAAATGACGGCACCTATAAGTTGAGTGTGGATATTCGTCGCCATAAAAACAACTATGGTGACTA
>NZ_KV817457.1:0-406 GCF_001814695.1 Streptococcus sp. HMSC066E07 | reverse complement strand
TACGGAATGACTTCGTTCACGCCTGCCGTAAAGGGACCAGGGTGGTTCGCGTTGGCTAGGAAAGAAGCCGGAACATCTGTACTGCCCTTGATATTGTCCGTTATAGATTGCTTAGCTTGAGCAAGAGATGGATCTTCTTGCGCTTTTTGACCATTCAAATTCAGATTTACTTGACGTGTTGCGATAACATTGTTCAAGTCTGCCTTACCATCCTTAGTTGCACCGTAAACTGTGACGGTTGCGGTATAACTGTGTGTGCCATTCGCTTTCAATTGATCCAAGAGGGCCTTGCCTTGTTTGCCGGCCGCATTACCATTGAGTGACACTTGATAGAAATATTTACCTTTTGGAATGTTGGCAAAAGGTAGTAAGCCAGCGTGTTTTGCCGTGCCGTTATCTGACCATG
>NZ_KV817456.1:0-211 GCF_001814695.1 Streptococcus sp. HMSC066E07 | reverse complement strand
TGTTTCTCTGGGCTCAGTTGAGCTTGATAGCTCTTTAGCTGGTCTCGGAGAATCACCAATTCATCCAGATATAGTTCTTTTAGGCTGAGCTTGTGACCAATCTCGCTCACTTCTTCATAAGCTTGACGATCGAGTTTGCGTTTTTGACTTTCCTGTTTACGGAGGATGTCTAGGATATGATTGCGGAACTTGGTCTTATAGTAAACATAGA
>NZ_KV817455.1:56150-56757 GCF_001814695.1 Streptococcus sp. HMSC066E07 | reverse complement strand
ACTTGAAAAGTCTAACTTAATTTGACAATTTAGGTAATTTAGAATTCAGCAAAAAAAGAAATGATTTATCTACTTTTAAAGTAATCATCAGACTACAATTTACTACTTATATAACTGATGATGACAAACATTAGCGTAAAAATAATGGTTAAAATAGGAAGCACTATGGTAAAACTTCATAAATACAACTGCATAACTAAAAACTACATCAACACCTCTACCATCGTTCCAATGGCCGTTGGAGAAATCGCCTACCGAAACCTAAAATAAATAATGGTGTGAAAAGTGGTGTGAATTTTGCTAAAAAATCATCAAACATACTAAGATTAGTAGTGAGGAAATCTCCGACGGGAGATGGTACTCACTGCTTTTTCTTTATGTTAAAGTAGAGGTGTCTTGTTAAGTCGTGGGTGTTTTTGACGCTAGACGTCGTACAAAAAACTAGCAAGACACCTGTTTTAGTGGGAATCTGTTCAAAGTATGTGGGACGTTCAACGTCGAGTATTGAAAACGACATCACTAAAACAAGGAATCATTCAAGATGATTCACAACATTGCTTCGGCCAGTCATATCAATCCTTGCCACATTGCGGACTTTTATGAGAAA
>NZ_KV817455.1:0-56050 GCF_001814695.1 Streptococcus sp. HMSC066E07 | reverse complement strand
CTATCATTGTAACACCTTATGAAAAAAATAGCTAAATAAGGTGTTGTTTTCGTACACACCTTTTTAGCCAAAAATCACTCAAAGCAAGACTACTGCTTGATGAAAACAACATTTTTGAAAATAAAAACTTTAAAAAAACTTGATATACTTGACAAATGATAGAAAAAACACCCAATGAGGTAAACATTGAGTGTCTGTAATCGTTGATGTAAAGCTGGTTCTTAACGTTTTGAGAATTGTGATGCTTTACGAGCTTTCTTAAGACCTGGTTGGTGGCACCTACATCTCTTTAAATACTAAAAGCCTTTATTTCTGCACTTTTATCACTATGCACTTTTCACTTTATGTTATATAATTTCAAATAATTTCATTTAAATAAGGTAAATTTCTCAACACTTCAAAAAATAGAATACTGGGCTAGAGGTTATCTTACTAGACAAGATGCCTTTTTTATTTTGATTAAATATAAAGTTGCTTAAAACAAAAAAATTGAGAGTTGGCAGGGCTTTGTCACTTACTTAATAGCATTGAAATTTTAAAAATTGACCAAAAATAATGACAAGACACACTAATTAAAAAATTTAAAGTTCCCAGATAAGAAATTGAGGTTGGGATGTTATACCCAGCCTTGTTTTAATATATTTGGAAAAATAGTTTGACACAGTGATTGGACGAAAGACTTAGGATTGAATAGTTGAAAGAACCTCAGTATCTGTCGCAATACTGCTGAAGGGCAAAGTTTTCTTGGACTGATACTGCTCTGTCTCTTTTATAATTGTGAATACAGATTTTTTAGGGTGATTAATCCTTCCTCCAGTTCTTCTACAGTGTCTGGAGAGCGAATGGCTATACGTATGGTTGATTGCTCTATCAAACTACCCGTAAAGAAACGTTCTGCACATAAAACTTCAATCCCCTCTTGTTTGGCAAGCTTCTCAAAGAACATAGCTAATAATCAAGAGCTATGGAAACAAGAGCTAGCAGCTTATCCATTTCATGAAGATGAATTAAAAATTAATAGAATCATTTTAAAGATAGAAGTTCCTTCCACTATTCAAAAGCGATTGATGAAGAGGGATAACAGTCATTGGGACAAAGATTTGATTGATTCTTTTCAAGCCAGAGAACAAAAGCGAGTAATCGAATTTGCTCGATTAGAAAAGATTCCATTATTCGTTTATGATAATAATTCAAAATTGGAAGAATTAAAACAATTTCTTCTTTAGAATAAAAATAAGCAAGAGTTGTAGCTACTACTTGCTTATTTTTCATATCGTATCATAATTGTAATATTTTTCTAGTATAATATTATAAAAGGAGGTTTGGAAAATGAAAAAATTACTTAGTCTATTACTTTTAGGAATTGCTACTATATTTCTAATATCTTGTTCCAAGCAAAATACTCTTGACGGAGAATATTATAACCAATATGATTATCTAGTACTTGAAATTAAAGGAAATCAAGGAACATATCATGAAAATCACAATCATCCGATAACTAATGTAGATTCTCAAAATAAAACATTTACTTTTTCAGCTTCTGGAAGAGAATATGTTGCATCCTATGATATTAAAAAAGATGGGACTTTAACATTTGATACAGGAAACTTCCTAACAGGAGGAAATAAACAAACAGTTTATAAAAAAAATAGTGAAGCCTATAAGAAAAATATAAAAAAATGACTTAGAGATTTTCTCTAGGTCATTTTCTTGTTATTAAAAGGAGTTTCACATGCCATTTGGCTTCTACTTCTGTCAGTTGTTACAATAAAGGTTCGTGTGGATTAGAAATATACAAATCAAAATCATCAGACAGTTTGAGTATCAACTTTAAAAATAATTCCTTTTCTATCAGCTATGCTTTTAAATCGTTCTCTATTTAGTTCGTAAATTTCGTAGTAATTTTTTCTATTGCCTGTATCAAAATCGAGTGAATTTGTATAAATAGTATTGCCTCTTATCATTCTCATTAATTCCCAATATTGAATGAACTCGTTATCAGGTAGCTCATCAATCAAATGTTTAACATCATCTTCCTTTTCTTTGTATCCATCAAAAGTTCTAGTTATTAGAAAGTATATATAAGGTTTATATTTCTCAGAAGATAATTTTTCTTGATTATGAAGCATTTCATTTGATTCTTTTGTTAACAAAGAAATATCCTTTATATCTTTTTTGCGATTTTGTGAGGAATGCATAGTTTCAACAAGACGAATTTCTTCGATATCTTCATCCAAAAGCAACATACCAAAATCCTTCAATTCGAAGTAATATTTTGGATAAAATAAAAAAATATAATCTATCGTAATTAGCTGTTTAACATCAACTAGTTCTCTCTTTCCTCTTTTAAAAAGTTCATAATTTAATAAATCAGAGAATACTTTCAAAGACTGCCCCTTTTTCATATATCCTTTTATCTCTCTTTTTTCGTTCTTCCTGTTTCTGCTGACTGATGAGCTTTTTCCTTTTGTTTTGTAACTGCTTGATTTCTTCATCTGCCATTAAGATTTTTTCTTCAATGTTTTTCATTTTCTCGTTTCCTCCCTTTCTAATTTTGAGTAAAGAAAAACAGTAAACCTTTTTTTTGATTTACTGTTCCTGTGGTAATTTTTATTAAATTGTTAGTTCTACAAACTGGGATTTTCGTCGCTTATGACCGTTCTTTTATATAACCGTAAAACTGTCTGTGCAATTCTCTCATTTCATCCGGAGCCTTCATTGAATGGCGATACATGAACACATCTCCAAACTTACTTTTAAAAGCAAACGCCAGTCCGATTTTTATTAGATGTTTCGGCAATATGAGAAATATGTAAAATTTCCCTGGACTGAGTTTGCCTTTATGTTTTTTCAACCACTTCATATTCCTGCAGATCTTTTCCGCCGTCTTTGACATTAGAGTCGAATCTGTTCCTGCTTTCTCAGGCTCTTTCGATTCATAATAGGCATCTGCTATCGGAACGACCATTGCCAGATGGCAAAGCTGCCATAAATGCATATCCGAAACGATCTGATAAGGTATACGGGATCTGCGAAATAAATCTGCGAGTTCAGTAATACGTATGGTTCTTTCACCCGATATTTCCCCAAATGTTGTCGGCTGCACAATTGCTGGGGTTAATCCTGCATTAAGAATCCCATTATCTATACTGCCACCGGCTCCGGGAAACCCCGGAATTATCCTACCGCTTCCACATATATCTTCCCATTTCTTGTAATCATCCAGCGAATTTACCATCGTTACAATCGTACCGCTTGTATTATTCCGCAGTTCTTCTAAGGCTTTATACAGTTGATTTTCTCTGACCGTTAGGAAAATGTAATCGAATATATCATCATTCTTAACGGCTTCGACCACTTCGATATCGGCTGTATGTACTTCCCCATTTTTGCTGTATCTCAGCCCGTTTATACGGAGTTCATCAAGCCTTTTTCCTCTGGCATATACAGCTACATCATTATCTTTATTTTCTGAGAGCAATGCAGCATATAATGAGCCGATTACTCCCGCACCGTATATCAATATCTTCATCATTTTTTACTTCTTCAACTTCTGATTTGTTTATCTATATTGACTAATATTATAGCATTTTTTTCGATATTTTTCTACTGTCATATTTCTCTACTCACTACTATTTACCCTTTGAATGTATTACCTTGAATAACTTATCTTGAAATGTTTCCTTGCTCTTTTTGTCAAAATATATCTCTGTTACAAAGGTCTATATCCTCATTGGTAAACATAAGAGGATTTTTAACCACTCTTTCTACTATCAATCCTCTTTATATGAGTCTATGATTTCTTCTTTTTCGTTCCTTTTCGTTTGCAAGTTTTTCTAATTTCTTACCTTGATTTTGTAATTGTTTCAGCTTTACATCGCACTTTTGTCTTTCTTGCTGAAGTTCAAAAATTTGTTCCTGTACTTCCTGTAATGTGTTTTCTTTCTTCATTTTTCATTCCTCCGTTTCAATTTTTCTCAAATAAAAAAACAGTAAACTGTTCCTTTCAATTCACTGTTTTCATATTAGTTGTTAGTTATATAAGCTATAATTTACCTATCGCAGTGTGTACTTCATGATGGCAACCAAAACGATAACATCACACTTTCTCAAATATCAAGATTTTCTGTGATAGTTTGTGAGCAATCGGCAACCAGTTAATAAGCTTAAGCACTGGAAATATAGCAGACATCCCCCTCGTAATATCATCATCCTTTACACTACGGAAACCTCTTGCAATATCCTTAATATCATCAAAGGAATCCGCTCCAAATATAAATTTTGCTCCTGTTTTTTGTATGGACTTTTCAACATTTTCTTTCGCCACCCACCTTTTTGACAGGCACTCCATAAGAACATAAGCATTGTCAAAATTCTCTCGAATAATTCTGAGCATTTGGGCATTGTCTTCCCTTGTCAAGTACATTGACAAGCCCTCAATGATAAACAGAATGTTCCCATCTGCTTTTATTTCTTTTGCCCACGCCGAATCCGTTGCTGAAATACCGATGTTTGAAACTCTGCCGGATTCTGCAAAAATCTGATTCCTTACCTCAGCTGTTTCAGGCAAATCAAGGTTGTACCATGTGACTTTTCCGTTATCCATGCGATAAAATCTCGTGTCAAGTCCACAAGCAATATTTACGACTGTACAGGTTGGATTTTCGTCAATAAACTCTTTTACCAGTTCATCAAATACAAGCGTTCTTGCAATCACGCCATAACTCATAAGGGAATCATTTGTGGCGGCGGTAAAATCGTAATCAATTTTTTCAACCAATTCCACCGCTTTGGCATCATAAAATTTATGTCTTTTGCTCTTGGAATATTGTGCTCTTGCATAAAAACTCTGAAGCATCGTTTCCGCAGCACCATTCAAAATAGGTTTTATTTTTTCTTGCATTTTTATTTCTTCCAAGTATAAACACCTCCTACTAATTTGAATTTAGTTTTTAAAATAATGTGCATATCCATGCAATGACTAACGATCCGATAATCATAAATAACACTTGAATAATGTGTTCCCTTTTGTTATATCCAAAGAGTTTAGGACTAAGCTTATCTACCACTTCCGGATAATAATGTTCAAAAAAACTAAAACCTCGATTGCACAAAAGTATCCAATCAAAAAATACAATATCAAAGGCTTTCAACAAAAGAAGTATCATCAGAAATCTAATGAAAAACTGAATGTAAGTAAAGTTATTTTGAACACCATCCACTGCACCAACGATAATTGAACTCCCCATGAATAGTATTGCAATAATAGCTAATATCCATCCAACTAAACTCTGACCACGAAAGCGTTTTTCCTTTGGTTCAATAACATCAAACACTTCTTTAGGACACGAAGAAAAGAAGTCTTTGTTTTGAATAAATCCAACTCCTGCCCACAGCAATAAGAACAATCCAATCATCATAATAACGGCAAGCAGTATCGTCATATACATAATTATCAATCACCACACAATATCCACTTTTCTTCTGAAAACTACCTGTAGAATATTACAAGAGAAAGCCGTCATTTCTATCTCCCCTTATTACGGCATATATATTTCTTCTTACTTCCTTTGCCTCAGGTAAAAATCCTGCCGCCGCCCAAGCATGCATCATTCTTTCTCCTATGTATGTTTTCATAACCACGCCATCCATTTTAGCTTTTTCTTTTGCCTCCGGCAGCTCTGCTATCAACACTTCATAAGAACCATAAATGATATACATGTCAGGTAGCCCCTTCCATGAGTACTCAATTGGCGATTTCATATATTCCACATTATTTAAATTTATTCTTTGCATTACTTGATCTTGTTCTTTCATGTAGCAAGCCGGAATAATGCAATCAAACTTATCAAGTCTCTCCATCTCTTTCATCTGTTCTTTAGTTGGAGGAATACGAAAGGTCGGAGAGTGCATAATCAATCTTTTTGGCATTGATAATCTCATGTCGTTTTCAAGAATATGCAAACATATATTTTGTGCAAGGCTTGCTCCACTTGATAAACCAAAAAATATAATATCATCTGCATTAAACGCCTTAAGTGCCTCGCTATAAACGTTTAGACCTGCGTCGATAATTTGCAAGCCAGTTGCTTTTGGAAAAAGCGGGTACCATACAATCCAAACTTCAGCCTGACTTTGATTAGCCATATCTTGAGCAAACTCAAAATCACCGGAATCTCCCGGAATGGTATATCCACCACCAAAGAAATATAATACAAGCCTATTTGCCACTTTATTTTTTGGTTTGACGACATAATACAAAGTTCCGCTTGTACACTTTTCTTCAAAATCATAAGATTTATGAAGTTTTTCAAGAGGGAGTTTAGATTTCTGTTTCTTTTCTTGTTTAGCAAAACATTCATCCGGATTTTTTATTACTTTTTTCATCATAGGTTTTACAGTATGACGAAATAAAAATTCCGTTAATTTATATTTAACACTCACAATGCATACCTCCTTAATTCCAAAAATGGCAAATTATTTTATTTCTTAACTTCCATTAAATCTCTGAATTGATTAGCCATTTTCACAGGATAAAGACTTGCCATGCTGCCATGACCCATGTTTTCAAATTTAATAAACTCAGTATTTGGAAAATAAGTTTTCATATATTTGATATCCCATGCACGGGCTTTAGACTCTTTATCACCATACCAATATTGAATACGATCGCTATGTTCTGACACGTTCTTTGGCATAACATAGTTGTTGCAAGATTCAAATGTTCTCCATATCGTTTTATAACTAATAAAATTAAGGACTTTAGCAACATACTTCAATTCCTCTTCGCTGTATTCATCTGTAGAAAATGATTTTTCAAGAAGCTTTAACCCTCCAATTTTACCTATAGAAATCATAAGAAAATCTCTTATGGCAATCATTCTTGTAACAATCCAAGGAAGCTGATATGGTGTTATTGCTCCATCGCAAATAATGTTCCTTATTTTAATTCCGTGATTGGAGAACATTTTTAAAGCGATAGAACCGCCCATAGAGCAACCATACAAAAGATCAACTTTCTCAATTTTATGTTCTTTCAGCCATCCTAATAAATTATCGGCAATTTCTTCTACACTTGTAAAATTTTCGTTTGGATTCTCCTCATCATATCCGGGAAGTGCAGGAACAATAATATGATACTCTTCTTTAAGTATAGATAAAATGTATTCAAAATAGTCCCACATGACTAATGAAGGATGAATCAACACAATTATTTTATTTTTATCAGCTCCAAACTCATGTATGTTCACTAACTCTCCTCCAAAATCCCAATTTTAATATTACTTTTTATAAGCAATCATAACGCCGATGGGTGCAAGCCCTCCATGTATCAAATTCATTTCAACTACCGAAAATCCATGCTTCTCAATAAAATCTTTAAATTGTTTTTTATTCCATTCTTGATACATCTTAAATCCCACAACGGACATTATCCATTTTTTGAATTTACTTTGGGTCCCTTCTTTCCATAGAAAAGTAGGAGCAGACAAAATGCCATTAGGTTTTAATACTCTGTATATTTCTCTCATTGCCTCATCCGGCTCCGGCATAATATGAAGTGCATTAGCAATTACAACGCAATTAAATTCACCATCAGAAAAAGATAATGAGGTTGCGTCAGCTACCTCAAAGGTAAGGTTTTCGTTTTCTCCACGCTTCCTTGCTTCTAAAATCATCTGTTCCGAAAAATCTGTCCCAATCCAATTTTTAGCATATTTTGAAAGATTAAATGATAACTGACCTGAACCGCAAGCAAGTTCAAGTACGTTCATATTTCTATTCAAGTAAGGACGAATATACTCACAAACATTATCATAAACTCCTTTATCCTTCTTCATAAAAGGAGCGTACAGCTTGGCGAATTTATTCCAAAACTTTTTATTGCTTTTATCATTCACTGCTAACACCCTCTTTTCAACAATATGTTTTAATCAATCTCAGCTTTTATCATTTTGCAATACTCTTCTACATTCGTTGTTATCTTTGTACAATGGTTTTGTCCCTTCCATATTCTTAACGCTGCATATGGATACTCTTTTGAAATAGCTCTCTTTGCATATTTTAAATTAACTTCTTTGGATCCATAACAGAATATGCACCTCTTTTGTTCTGCTTCTGATAACTTCGGAAGATCTACAAATGCACAATCATGGCAGATATTTTTAATGCTTTGTTTATCTATTCTGATTAGATTTTCAGTCATCATTCGTCCCTTTGTTTCTCCATATATGCTTATAATTTTTCTATTAGCTGAGTCACTATTTTTAATCGCTTTTTTCCGTTCATATAGAAAAATATTTCTTATAATAAACTCTAAAATACTCGCATTTTGACATAAACTACAGCCCTCAAATAAGGCTTTAACTATCTTTATATCCTTATGCTTTAATAATTCCAATAACACTACTCCACCTATTGATGCTCCAAAAGCAAGAGAAACTTCAGCAATATCATTTTCTTTAAAATAATTGTATAAATTCTCACTTTCTTGTTTTACCGACAAATACTTCCTATCTATCAATTTACCATGAGCAGACAGATCCGGAATAATGTATCTATACTCATTTCCAATATTATCGGCAATTAACTTTTTCATTCCCTCAGCAGAAGAAAGCATCGGATGTATGAGTAAAACTATTTTTTCTTTATCTTTATTTATGTCAATATATTCCATTTTGAACACCTCACAAACGGAAGTTAGTCTACATTAACTAATAATATTTTATCATTTTTAAGCCATTTTTTCTATATCGGCTTTTCATGTTGCTTAACAGTATTTTGCAAAGAAAGGTTAAGCACCTTTTTCGATACTTAACCTTTCTTCTTTACGAATTAGAGATGTGATTAGCTGATAAAATTCATCAATAATTTTTTGTAAAAACTTTCCGCTTTCATCATCACTTTTAGCAATCTTTTGATAGTCTCCTACAAATATTATTGGAAGTTTTCCATGTAGTATGTTAAATAATTTATAGGCTTCATTCTGTCTATCAGTCGTGATTCTATCAAAATCATCAATTACAAGCACCTTATTATTTGACAAAAATTTTGGCAAAAGACATATATACATTGAATCAGATTTTACTTTTAAAAGTTGATAAACCGTAACTATTAAAGCAATTATAGTGCTAAGTATGATGAGAAAATTGTGAAAATAAATTGGTAGACCTAAAAAGATTAATAAGTCCTTTAAATAACTTAGTAATCCTAAATTTATAGCAGGAGTCATTAAGACACTAGTAACTACTGCAATCACAATTAAAAATCTAAGTAGATAATATAAAAATGGATGTAAGAGACTAAAAGCTATCGCAGTCACACTTCTCTCATCATGTGCTTCCCAAAGCTTTAAGTAAATAAATTTAGTGCTTTTTGCTTGCCCTTCCACTTTTTTTAGGAAAGTTGTTTTGCCACTCCCCCATACACCATTTAGAAAAAAAGTTTGAAAGATATCCTCTTCTGTATTTTGCAATTTTTGTAAAATAATCTTAGAAAATGTTTCTTCAGCAACTTTTGTTGAAACTTTATCAAATCTGATTTCTTTCATATCGAACTCCTATTTTAAGTATCGCTTTGTTAATATTAGTATATCATATACTTTTTAATCAAAGAAAAAAAGAAACAGCTAGTAACAATATATTGACTGTTTCAAGGAGACTATGAAAAAGAAAAGTTTTAGCATTATTTATAATATATAGGTGTGGGCTTAAATAAGTCCTAACCTACCCAAACGGCTAGTTTGTTGTCCTATATACTGAGAGGTCCTGACGTTTTTATTCCCAGATTCTAAGGCATTTGAAACTGGAAGTAATGAAAAAGATAGTTAGTATCCTTCTATTTGGCTTAGCAACCATATTCTTAATACCATGCTCAAAACAAAAAAGCCTTGATGGGGATTATTATTGGATTAGTGATAATCGAAATGAAAAGATTATGACAGTGGAACTGTTGAGAGTAATGGGGATTCACTATCACTTTAAATACAGATAAGAAAACTTTTAAACTTCTTTTGGAACAACTGAAAACTATTCTTATAAAGATGGTGTTTTTACAGCTAATTTAACGGGAGTTAAAAGAGAATACTATAAAAAAGATAGTAACGCCTACAAAAAGGCTCTGAAAAAGTGGCTCTATAATTTCTGTAGTGGGTAAATCTACTACGGAGATTATGGAGCTTTTTCAGTGTATCAAAAAAGCTCCATAAGACTTATAATGAAAAGCGACTAAACAACTCATTAGGAAGACCTTATGGAACAACTTAAGAATACCACAGAACTCATCGGATTAAAAGACAAAAATATCAAAATCAAGACGGTTTTTAAGGTCGATACCCACATCACGATTGAGGCTAGCCTAGACTATCAGCCTCCACTCTGCCCTCACTGCAAAAGTCAGATGAGCAAGTATGACTTTCAACGAGCCTCTACCATCCCAATCCTTGATGTCCAAGGCATGCCAACAGTTCTCAAACTCAAGAAGCGACGCTTTCAATGTAAGGGCTGTCGTCGTGTAACAGTTTCTGAGACCAGCTTAGTCAAGAAGCATTGCCAAATCTCAAAGCCTGTCCGCCAGAAAATCACACAATACCATACCGAAAAGTTAACTAATACTGCCATCGCTAAGAGACTCCACCTTTCAGTATCTCTTGTCCAACGTCAACTGGAAGCTTTCACCTTCAAGGAAGACTTTACTCGTCTTCCTGAGGTTCTATCAGTAGATGAATTTTCTCGAAACAAGGGACAACTAGCTTTCATTGCTCAAGATTTTGAGACCAGAAAGATTGTCACTCTCCTTGAAAACAACCGACAAACCACCATCAAAAACTACTTTTATCGCTATCCTAGAACTGTTCGTGAGGCGGTTAAAGCCGTTACTGTGGACATGTCTGGGGCTTACATTCCAATCCTAAGACCCTTCGCTCTCCTATTTTTAGGCTCAGGCTGAAACAGTCTCTCCCCAGACTGTTTCACTCCCCAAAGCTAAAATCGTGCTTGACCGCTTCCATATCGTCCAACACCTTGGCAGGGCTATGATGGCGACCAGAATTGCCATGGTGAAGACCTTTGACAAGCATTCTCTCCCTTATCGAGCCATGAAGAATCACTGGAGAATCCTGCAAAAGGACAGTCGCAAACTCTCTGACAAACGCTTTTATTCACGAACCTTTAGGCAAACCTTGACTCCAAAAGAAATTGTTAAGAAAATTCTAGATTTATCGGAGGAGCTCCGCTATTACTATGAGCTGTATCAACTCTTATTATTCCATTTTCAAGAGAAGAATACCGACCATTTTATGGCACTGATTGACGACAACCTTCCCTTTGTCAATCCTATATTTACCGCTGTCTTTAAGACCTTCAAGAAATACAAATCCTACATCGCAAACGCCCTGGAGCTCCCTTATTCTAACGCCAAGCTAGAAGCCACTAACAAACTCATCAAGGACATTAAGCGTCAAGCTTTCGGCTTTCGAAACTTCAAGAACTTTAAAACAAAAATTCTCATCGCTTTGAACATCAAAATAGAGAGAACCAATCTGATTCTCTCTAGATGTTAGTGATAAGTCACCCACTACAGTTGACAATGAGCCGAAAAAGTATGGTTACGACAGATAGAAAAAATGACTTAGAGATTTTCTCTAGGTCATTTTCTTGTTGTTAGAAGGAGTTTTGCATGTCGTTTAGCTGCTACTTCTGTCAGTTGTTTAGGATTCCAAGCATAGTTAATGGACTGTCCTTTGTCATACAAACCCCAAACCTTAAATTTTGGATAACATTGTTTTACCAAAGAGATGAATTGAGTATCTGCTAGCTCTGGTAAGTCAATATCTGAAATGAAATTTGATTGATTTATTAAATAGTTGAACTTATCTAGTGCACTAGGTTCAAATTCATTGTAATCAGAGATGATATAGTCTTTGACTTGGTCAAAGTAACCGATGATGTGTTTGTTTTTTCTGGTTAGGTAATCTTCTACAATTTGTTTTGCAGATAGTCTATTGATGTCTAATTCAAAATTTAAGAAGTCTGTCAAACGAGTTTTGAGAGCTTGAGCAGAAACTTGTAGTGCTACTTCTACCTCTTGAAAAGCCATTTGCTGGTAAAAAATCTTAGTCAGAAGCACAATATCAGGCATTAAAAGAAAAGCTGAGTAAAAATTAGCCTCTCTTTCTTGTAGAGAATCATCATGAAAATCAGTGAATACTCGCCCACTGTGATGTAATAAGATGTGCCCTAATTCATGACATTTTGTAAAATTTTGACGAGTAATAGAATCACTATCTTGATAGGAAATCGTTAAAACACCATCATTGATATTAAAACCTGCTATATCTATTCGGATATGGTGAGGAATAACAAGTATATTTTTCTTGTCAACTTCATAATTGAAGTAATCCTGAAAAGTATAATAAAGAGGATGTACTTTATTTAATTTCATGAATGGATAAAGTGTTTGTTTGACACGATTCCAAACATTAAAGTAAATTCTTTGCACGAAACATCAGTCTTTCTTTTCTTTATTCATAGCCTTAATGGCTTTTTCTCTCTCTAACAGAAACTCCCTCAAATCTTCCTCTAAGATTTTCTTTTCTTCATCAGATAAATTTTTAGAAGTTTTCCGATACAAAACTTCAAATGTTGATAAATCAATCTCATCTGAATTTTTGTAGTCAGATTTACCTAAAAGATAATCCGTAGAGACATTATAAAATTCTGCAATTTTAGGATATTTATCTGGAGTTGGTTTTTTTTCGCCTTTTTCCCAATTTGAATAAGTGGGTTGTGATACTCCAAATTGTCGCGAAACATCATTTTGCGTTAGATTAGCTTCTAAACGCAGAGCTTTTAAGCGTTCGGGAAACATTTTATACCTCTTTAAAAATTTTTAATTTTTTTACAAAAAACTCTTGACAAATATAGCTAAAGGGTATATTATATAAATATAGCTGTTAGCTATATAACAATTTTGCTAGATTTCCCTAAAAAGTGAAATTAACTTCAATAAAGAATAGACAAGGCAATTTAGCAAAATAGTTGAATTTGTCCTTTGAAAATTGAATAAAAAAGTGCGTCAGACAACCTCACTCAAGCTTAGCTGACCAACACACAATAATCATTTAACAACTATTATTGTACAGGTTTTATCGCAAAAAGTCAAGGAGGTTGGAGTAGATGAACACAAAAATCCTTTGGAGTTATCTCACGCACTCGGCTTTTTGCCCCTCTTGACCGGATAACAAAGGGGAACTGCTGGCGCTGGTGGCGTCGGAAATGCTGACAGGTAAGATACGTTCTGCTGGGGTAAGCATAGGCGGTTAATCGTGGCTATAGTGAAGTGAGATGACTATAATAACAGAGATTAGTCAAGTACAGCTATAGGACGGTGATAACAACACTGAGTGTGCGATGATATGAGCACGCCCTAAACAGGATTTCCTGTTTAGAAGAGTAGAAAATTGAAATTCAAAGTCACATCAATCAATAAACTTTAATTTTTTCCTCTATATTTGTAATTTTCTTTTGAAATATGGTATAATAAAGAAAATTACATTGAGAGGTGATGAAATGACACAAGAGGATATTTTATCTGAAGAACAGTGCCAACTACTTGTTGATGCTCTCCTTAAAGGAAACGAAGAATTTTGCGAAGAAATGAAAGCAAAAGAAAAAACAGAGCCGATTTACTCTGCTGCTAAAAATGGACGAGGAAATAAAATTGATAGTCGTCTTATCAAAACTTTTGCGAATCAAAAAATCAGCTTCATACAAGATTACAGTATAAAAAAAGCTGGATATAATTGGGACTACGGTGAGTATATTTGTGAAACACCTTTTGGTCGATTCTTATTTGTCATTAAATCTGACAAGGCATTAAAAAGAGCCTTTCCTAAGTCCAATAGTGATGAAAATCTTTCTGAGGATGAGGATAAAAAATATTTTGAAAATTATTTGGGAATTAACCAAAAAATAATTCGTCAAAGCAAAGAGCCTGTTGAAGGTTTATTTGAGATTCCGATTCCTCTTTTTGAAGAAGATAGAAATTCTGAAATCTTGTTAATCCCAGATGAAGTTGCTCATGAGGATATCGATTTCTTTTTTGTTCTGACTTATAAAACATCTGGCGAAGAGATAACAAGTATTGAGCTGACATTCCCTAATCCCGTTTCAAATGACCTACGATTAGCACAAGACTTATCAAGATACATTCAAACAAGTCAAATTAATGGTAACAATAGTCAAAACCCTATCAATACTACTTCTCCTCAAGAAAAAGATGAGGACATAGAAAACTTTGACGAAGGAGTGATTGAAACGAAGAAAAGTAAGTAAAAAATAAAACGTAAAGGGGGATTCACTCGTGTTTAACGGTGATATATTAAAACAATTACGCCTTTTATATGGCATGACAAGAAAGGAGCTGGCGGCTAAATTAGATATAACTGAGCAAGCAGTTTGGCAATTCGAAAAAAATGAAATCTCTCCTAAAACATCAGTTAGACTTAAAATGACCAATTTATTTGGAGTACGTTCAGACTATTTTTCACAAGTAAGTTCCAATTCAAATTTTGACATGACATCCGTAGCTTTCAGAAATGAGGCAGAAAGCACACGAAAAGCCACAGATATACAAGAAGCTTATCTAAATGCGTTGGATTCTCTTACCGTATTTCTTGAAAGTATGGTGATGATTCCTAATCAAAAAATTATAGATTTAGTAAACATTCTTTCTCAAAAAGAACCAGACAAGAATAATCTAGAAGAATTGGCGCTGTTTACTAAAGAGTTTCTAGGTATCTCTGACGATAATAGTGACCTTCTCTATCAATTGGAAAAGTCTGGTATTTATATTTTTGAAAGAAAAATGGCTAACAATGAAGACGCCTATAGTATCTGGTCTAACACAAATAGACCATTTATTATTTTAGGAACTGGGAAGACTGCCGTGAGACGAAATTTTGATTTAGCTCACGAATTAGGACACCTTCTCCTACATCGAAATATTGATTTTAGCACCTTGTCTAGAGATGAGTTTTTAGAGAAGGAATCGGAAGCCAATAACTTTGCTTCTTACTTTTTACTTCCACGAGAAAACTTTATTCAAGACATGGCTAATCTTGTTGGAAAGCGGGTAAGCAATCCCGATAACTATATTGACTTAAAACGGAAGTATACTGTTTCCATACAAGCACTGGAATACCGTGCCTTTAAGTTGGGCTTAGTTAGCCCTTCACAACATGGATATTTTTACAGATTGATTAACAAAAATAATTATAAAACATTTGAAAAACTTGATGACGAAATCATTGTAAAAAGACCATCTAAAGTCAGAAGCATGTTAAACACGATTTTGTTAAATATCTTGACGTTGGAGAGCCTATCTAGTGCTTTAAAGGTTGATAGCCGTTTCTTAGCTCATCTGTTATCGGTGCAGCCACAATTTTTTGATAAATATAAAAAAACGATTAGCGACGAAGATAAGTTTGATAACATTATCCGTCTGAATGATGTGTCTAGGGGGTCTATTTAAATGCCCAACAATAACAACTATAACCCGAAAATCTTAGACGCCTTGGCTGAAGCTAAACGGATTTCTCGAGATAAAATGGTTGTTTCTTATGGCAGCTTGACAGAGTTGAAGAAAGCTCTTGAAACTTAATAATGCTAGTATAGACAGTTCTTAATGGAGCTGTCTTTTTTATTTTCTACTCCTCTAAGCTGATAAAGCTACTTAACACATTCTAAAAGAAAGTGAGGTAACACTATGACCTATTATGAACAAAGTTTTCAGAGATTATATGAGAACTTTGTTTTTTCTTTGAAAATCTATCCGGATAACCATTATCAAAAGGTCTTATGTTATCAAGTGCTAGAAAAAATGGATAAGTTGTTTCACGACTACCAAAAACTAGGCTTGCCAACGGTTCAGTTAGTACAATGGAAAAATCACTACAAATTTAAAATTCAACAGTATTACATTATGAATGGAGGTACAACATGAATTATTTTGAAAAACGATTCCAACAAATCTATGAGAAGTTTCTTTTCTCCCTTAAAATTTATCACACGAATCCTACACACTGTGAAACGTGCTACCGAGACTGTCTAAACGAAATGGACAGTCTTTTTTTACGCCATGATACCCATGACAAATTTGCTAAAGAGCTTTTGAATTGTAAAAAGACTTTTCAATTTAAAGTTAAAAAAGCTTATTTTAGAATGTAAGGAGGACAGTATGACCAGAGTAAGAGCACCTGCAGATTAGAAGAGATAAGTTTATTTTTTTGACCTAGACAAGTCATAAAACGGTCTAAACAAATAGAAATTGAGGTAAACCTAATGGAAATTACAAAAGTATTCGTTGACCAAAACCAAGTCTTAGGAAATGAGGTCTTTGTCTCAGGTATGGAAGAAGTCCGTGCCAATGATTATAACCCTGTCTCTTATCGTATCTTTGAAATTTCAAGTCGAAAAGAGCCTTCTGCCTTTCTTATTGTAGAAGGCTTTAAAATGTCAGATATCCCTGAAGGGCGTCAAAAAGTCGTCTTCCCTCGTGGGATTGCTATTGAACGCCGTAACTTCCGCTTTGGAGGCAAACGTAAACATGAAAATGTCATTGTGGCGGAAGAAATGCGTACGGTAAAGTCTAAATAAGAAATAGAATAGGAGAAATACTATGACTGTAAAATTTGCTGCTGATGTGATTGAAACTTTTGATACTGCAAAAACGCTTGGAACACTTAATTTTCTTGAAGCTCTTCCTAGTATGAAATGGGAAGATTCCCTTGAAGAAGGAACGGGTGAAGAAAAGCGTCGTGAAACAGATGAAGTGGACTATGTAGATGTGAAGCTCTACTCTTCTGCTGTAAACGGGGATATTACCGTAACGGTTCCACCTGAAGCCAAAGTGGCTCAAATGACCGCTGAAAAGAACTACAATGAGGAAGTAACGCTTGTAGCTCCTACAGCTCGCTTCTGGTCAAATTCAGAAACCATTAACAATCGCCGTGTCCTAACAAGTGGGGTTAAACTACGGGCTAAAGATGTGATGCTAGTGGGGAAGCCTGAACCTAAAAAGGAAGGATAATTGTCTATGAAGCTGTTCACCTATCGGGGAATTCGTGTTCGGAAGTTTCATGAGAAAATCAAACGGCTAACCTTTGCTCTCTTTCTGCTGCCCTTTCTCCTTGGAGGGGGCTTTTTAGCTTACCTGTACCAAGACCAGCTTCAAAATCAGTTTCAACGTGACCCGCTAACCTACGGGATTCTTTTTGGTGGAAGTGTATTAGGATTGTTACTACTAGACGGCTTGGTACAAGTGTTTTGTTACCGAAAATTTCTTTTCTTTAGCCGTTTAGATAGTTTACGGATTCTTTCCCACTTTTTGCTGGATAATAACTTGTATAAGGTCAAGAAAATTAAATCAAATCATCATACAAGAGAACGGATTCTATTACCCAAAGTGTATTTGAAGCGTGACCGTTTTAGTATCACCGTTTCACTCCACCTTCAAGGTAGCCGATTCCAAGACCGCTTTATCGCCCTTGAAAAGCCTCTTGAAATTATGTTTGACGGGGACTTTATGAATAAGCAATTTACCAAAGGCTACGTGTCCTACACCATTGCCATTGACCAATTTTCAGGTCGCTTATCTATCTTTGATGTTAAGATGACCGAAAAAGGCATTTACCTGATGAAAGATGTCTATTGGGACTTCAATAAACATCCACACTTGCTGATTGGCGGTGGAACTGGTGGTGGGAAAACGGTTCTTTTGATGATTTTGATTTGGGTCTTGGCACAAATTGGTTATGTGGAAATTCTTGACCCGAAACGCTCTGATTTTGTCGGGTTGAAACAGATTCCTGTCTTTAAAGGGCGGGTTTACTGGGATAAACAAGAAATGTTAGCTTGTTTAAAGCGTGCCGAGCAAGAAATGGATAAACGCTATGATTACATGACCAGTCGCCCTGATTATCAGGCAGGGAAAAAGTATTATGCTTATGGGCTAAAACCTCGTTTTATCGTCATTGATGAGTTGGCAGCCTTAGCTGCTAAATTAGAGCGAGATTATCAATCATCTGGAGACTTTATAGAATACCTAACAGAATTGATTTTAAAAGGTCGCCAATCTGGGGTAATCATGATTGTTGCTATGCAACGTCCTGATGGGGAATATCTCAAAACCTCTTTACGTGACCAATTTATGAAACGGATTTCCGTTGGTCATTTAGAAGATGTTGGTAATAAAATGATGTTTGGAGACGCTAACGCTAATAAAGTCTTCAAAAAGATTGATGAAATTGACGGTGAGGAAGTTTCCGGTCGTGGTTATATTGCAAACGGCGGAGAAGTGGCTAGAGAATTTTATTCACCTATTGTTCCCCTTGAGGAAGGATTTTCTTTCTTTGAAGAATATAAGAAGCTAGCTGTCTTAGATGACCCATTATTAGAGACAACAGAAACTACGCAAACGTCATCATCTGACCTGTCCGTTGAACAAACAGAATCTTCCCTCCTTCCTCTGAATGACTTTGCCAAGGAAGCAGATGTACCCATTTCAACCTTACGAAACCTTGTGAAATACATAGAAGAACAGGACTATACATTCGTAAGAAGGGACAACCGTATTCTGCTAGATGAAGCAGATATTGCTTTGTTGGAGGAAATTGTGATAGAGAAAGAACAGGCTGACTTGCCTTATAAGCAAGTTGTCCTTCAGCACTTTGAAACCCCTTCTGAGCCAGCGTAGGCACGAAGGTCAAGGTCAGGGCAAGGCCCGTCCGACCTGCCCGACCGAGCTGACAAGCGGGCGTTTTGGGGCGTGCCTTAGGCACGCCCCAAAAGGGCTTAACCTCCCATTTCTAATTCCGAGAATTGATTTGAAATGAAAAAGAATGCTAATAAATCAACATTCCTTTGATGTTAATTTTGAAAGAAGTAATTTATTTTGTATGTTTAGCTACCAAAAAGCTACCAAAAATTTTCCATCTATACGATTTATTTTATACAATCTTTCTGTGATATAATAGTTAGTAATAACTAATTACTTTGTAACATAGGGGGATTTAATGGGTTCAACTAAAGGTCAGGTAGCAAATTCCACTTCTCATACCACCTCTCTGTTTAATTTTTTGCATAAGAAAAAGCGACTAAGATTTCTATTTCTTAATCGCCTTATATCTTCAATATTCAGTTTATTTTAGTATAGAGAAAGACTTCTTTTCCTACCCTACAATATCCATACAAGTTTTATAGGTTTCATCTCATAAAAACTTGTACCTTGCTAAGTTCAACCAAACTGGGAGTTATATTTTACTTACAAAATAGTATGAAAAACTATACGAATAAGTAGAATTAAAATTGCACCTACTACACATACAGCAATTACTTTTTAAAAATTTCTTTTTTCTTGTTTAGTCATATAATTATACCATTTCATAAACGGATACCTCCAAAATTCCAAATTTACTTAATCTAATAAATAGGGAGTTCAAGATGTACTAAATATCCAGTACTTCTACTATTTCTCCATTTTTTTCTTTAAACATAATTTTTTTGACTACTTCTTCTCCTAAATATTTTGTAAACTTAGTCAATTCTGTTGATACTTCAAATACTATATTATGTTTTATATCACTTAATTCAAAACTCGAATCATATCTTGTTTTATCTGACCAATAGTTCCAATTTATATCTGTCCTTTCATAATAAACATAGTTTCCTTTTGGAGTTACAAATACTCTTTTATTTATTAACTTCTTTTCATCTTCGGATTTAAATATTTCAGAATACAGCTTCATCCCTTTAAATACTTTGTAATTGCTAATTTTATCATTTGAAATATTTAATTTAATTTCTTCATACTTCATAGAAAACCTCCACAAATTCAAATTTGTCATACAATCAATTTACTTGCCAATTTGTAAACCTGTTGTATCTTTTTACTTTCTAATTTCCAGCTATCAAGCTCAATTTTAATCAACTCTGGAAATTTCTTACTAATGTCCCTTAAAGCATTTCCAACAGATTTTCTCACATATTCGCTTGCATCTTCTTTTAAGTTTGCAATTCTTTCAATAGCTTCATTCGGATTATCTTTGAAATATGGTCTACTTGTCCATATTCTTAACCCCTCTGTAACTGCTCTCCTTGTATTAGGATTATTGTTTTTTAACCATTCATCAATTATTGGGAGTGCTTTTTCATATCCTATTTTCTTGCAAAATTCATCAAATGCCTTTGCCAATACTTCCTGAACTCTCCAATTGTCATCCTTGGAAACTTCATCTCTCATAAATGCTAAAATATCAGCTTGTTCTGATAAATATCCAAAAAGAAATACACCGTACATTCTTACTTGATAGGTATCAGATTTATATGCTAAAAATGCCAAATTCTTAGCATATTCATTATCATTAGCTTTATAATCAGTTAAGGCTCTTTTCTCTTCCTCTTTGAAACCATTTTCTATCAAAGAAAACTCTTTTTCTAAACTCGCAATATATTCTTTCAAGTTGCCTCGCCTCCTCATAAAATATCTATTTTCCTACAACGCTTTAATCTTCTCATTTATCAATTCAATAAACAGATTGGAGCAAATCAAGCCAAAATGACTGACTGTCTTGTCTTTCATTGCCACGGTTTTCCCAGCGTTTAATAAATGCTTTAGCTTGCTTTTTTTGTTCTCGGATGTTATTCACTTTTAATTCTCCAACCAATGCATTATTTTGACTTGTTTATTAAGAAGTCCTGTAAAAGACTAATAATTTGGTTTTTATCTTCCTCTGTTAATTCATGCTCTCTCAATAAACTAACTATCTCCTCAAGGCCATCATCTCGTCCTTTAAGAATCTCAAAAGAAGTATTTAAGATTTCAGCTAGTTTCTCTACTGTTTCATCTTTTGGATTTCTCCCACCGCTTTCCCACCTAGCATATTGTGCTTGAGCCACCCCAAGTTTTTCAGCAACTTCTATTTGAGTAAGTCCAGCATCTAGACGGGCTTTTTTTATATTATCTTTTAACATTTTAAGATTCCTTTCGCTTCCCTATTGACTTATAACCAAAATGGATGTATTATATTCATATAACCAAAATGGTTATATTGAAACAAAGCATACAAAATAGGCAATACTAGTTAGCTTATGAATATGCAAAAACACGCCAGAAAGCTCTGCAAAGCGTTCTGAGGCTTTCGTTTAAAACCAACACAATTATACCAAAATGGTAATACAAAGTCCATAAGAAGTGAGATATGGCTAGATTGAGAATACTATGACAACTACACATTACACAATAAAAGATAATAACATTAGCAATACTCATTCATTCTATTCACCTAGTTTAGGAACATCTATTCTAGTAAATGATGATGTATTTAATGACATTCGAAACGAAGAAATTGAGCTCCGAGCTCTTGAGTTGCTTTCGAGTTTTCTAGACAAGTATTTTAGTTAGTTTAAATTGGGGATTGGGAGACAAGTGCAAGGGCGCAAGCCGAAGGCAAAGCGCCCGAGACACGAAGTTCTCCCAATCTCCCACTTAAAAGGTGGCGTTTCTAACAGCCAGCAAAAAGATACACTTAAGGCAACGTCCTAAGTAACGAGTCATCGGCAAAACTCAATATCATCAACGAGTTTCGCATATTTCAGACATGGAAAGGAGGCGTTACAGTTGAAAAATACTATTCAATCTCTACTAAAATATCAAAGTAAAGTAGATTTATCAAAACTAGAAAAATCAGTTTATATCAGCATTGATAGATTAACAGTAATCTTTGATAGTGCCAATCAGTCACTTAGACGAATATTTCGTGAATTAAGAAAATCAATTGACAGTAATATTCAAGAATTTCACATACAAGAAAATCTAGGAGAAGGCTATTTTACTCTTTATAAAATGATTGATGAAGATAGTATCAATCTTATTTTCTTTCAACTAGCGACTTATGGTGGCTACGAGGTTATACGATTAGACTTCAACCCAAACTCTCTGAAAGAATTTGAGGCTCTACAAGTTTGGAGACAGATTATGAACTACGCTCGATTAAATCGCTTAGAAATTAGACTATCACGGTTAGATCTTGCGTTTGATATCTTTAACAGACCAGAAATAGTCTTTTTACAACATATCAAAGGTGGAGTTAGCCATAAAATATTCTATGGTAGAGGAGGAAACATAGAAAGTAAATATTGGGGTGCTAGTGGTAGCAACGTTCAAGTACGTTTGTATGATAAGAATATAGAGGTATTAAGTCATAAAAGAGCTGATAAATTAAATATAAAGAGTAAGCCTTTTTGGTGGCGGTTAGAATTCCAACTTCGGACAAAGGCTATAAACAAAGAAACCATTTCAGAGATTTCTAAACGATTGGAGAATTTCAGCTTTTTTAGTCTTTCAAGTGTTCCAGATGATAGCAAAGCATTTGCTTATATCTTTCTCCATGAGCCAGCACTCTTACCCGAATTATTCCCCTATCTGAAACCTAACACTATAAGAGTAAAAAAGACTAGACTTAGAAAACACCTAAAAGCATTTGATAGTAGCTCATTTTCTTTAGAGCTTCAAGATGCACTTAAAGAACAAACCCCACGATTAAATAATGAACTAAAGCAATTAATAGGAGAATTCCTAGAATTTACTAGTAAAGGAGAAATTGACTTATGAACGATAAATTAACTATGACAGTACAAGAAATTATGGACTTAGGTTTTTCAAAATGGACTGCTTATAATATTCTACGACAAGCAAAACATATTATGGTCGAGCGTGGTTTTGATTTCTATAACAATAAAGGACTTGGAACTGTTCCAGTATCAGTTGTAGCAGAAATACTTGGATTGGAGGAACTTCATGTCAAAAACTAGGTATACTGGTGTTACTAAAGATGATAAAACTGGAAAATATACTTATTATTTCAAAGCTGGGGTAGACCTAGCTACTGGTAAACCATATCAAGAACGTAGACGTGGTTTTCAAACTGCAAAAGAAGCCTTTGAAGCACGAACTAGGGCATTGAATAAGGTACAACAAAAAGGAAGCATCAAGCATACTCAATGGACTTTTAAACAATTTATGGAAGAAGTATTTATGCCCAATTATTACGCCACTACGAGTCCGGATCTTGAACGAAGACGTCAAGTTATATTTGATGAATTTATTCAATACTTTGGCAAGAAAAAGCCTAGAGAAATTACGACTTATGATGTAATAAATTATAGAAATAATTTATTAGAGAGATATTCAAATTCATATGCAAGAAACAAAATGACATTACTCAATCAAGTTTTAAAAACCGCAAAAAAATATGGTTTGATTTTTCATGAAGTCCCTACGAGTAATATTAGTCCTATTCCAATCACAAAAAAACATATAGATTTTTGGACAAAAGACGAATTTCAAAAAGTGATACACTCCCTTGATAAAGAAAGCTATTTTGAGCACTTTGTTTACACACTCTTTTGGCTTTATTATTTTACTGGAATGCGTGTAAATGAGGCGACTGCTCTTTATTGGGAAGATGTGGACTTTGAAAAGAAAACTCTAACCATCAATCACAACTTACAGTACATCAATCGTGAAAATTGGGTACGCCGTAACATGCTAAAAACTGAAAGTTCTAGGCGTACCATTGGACTTGATGATAATACTCTAAACGTGCTTAAAGAGTGGAAAGAACGGCAGGCAAAAGTCGATAAAATACCATTCATTCTGTCACTTGATGGAAATCCATATTGTAAACGTAGTATTAGAGACCAGATTATAAAATACGCTAAGCGTGCTGGTGTTAAATACATTCAACCAAAAGGTTTAAGACACTCCCACGCATCATTACTCATTAATGAGTACAATGTAAATGCCCTATATATTCAAAGACGATTAGGTCATTCTGATGTCAAAACTACACTTAGTATTTATAGCCATCTATACCCAAATGCCGATTCCGAATTAACAGATAAACTCAATCTCATATCAAGTGATTTTATCGATTAAATCTCTTTGGCTACCAAAATAGCTACTAAGAGACAGAATTATTACCCAAAACCCTTATTCCAAAGGGCTTTTTTTCATATTTTCCCACTATTTCTAATAGGGGGGTTAAAACTAACACAAGCCCTTAAAAGGCTGTTCTTATCCCAATGACTAGCCTAGCTAGTATGAACACAAAAAAACAAATACTTGTACAATTTCTTGTCAAGTGTTATAATAAGAATAGTCTTAAAGTGAGGTGATATAAAATGGAAGCTGTCGTCTATTCAAATTTTAGAAACAATTTAAAGAATTACATGAAAAAAGTCAACGATGAATATGAGCCTCTAATGGTTGTCAATAAAAATCCTGATGAAAATATTGTGGTCTTATCTAAGGAAAACTGGGATAGTATTCAAGAAACCATTCGTCTAATGAATAATGATTATCTTTCAGACAAGATTCTATCAGGAATGGAACAAGTCAAGCAAAAGAAAGTCATTCAACACCCATTATTAGAGGTGGAAGATGTTTAACTTTACAGAACAAGCTTGGAAAGATTATGTTTCTTGGCAACAAGAAGATAAAAAGATACTCAAACGTATCAATCGTTTAATAGAGGATATCAAACGAAATCCTTTTGAAGGGATTGGAAAGCCTGAACCCTTAAAATATCGTTATTCCGGTGCTTGGTCTCGTAGAATTACAGATGAACACCGATTAGTCTATATGGTGGAAGAAGATGAGATTTATTTCTTATCCTTTCGAGACCACTATAAATAAAAGCAGTCATTATCCATTGGCTGCTTTTTTGTTTGCTGAAAGGAGATTGTGATTAGTGTTAACCAACATAGATTTAAAGCGTATCAGGCTTGAGTTAGGATTTACCCAGCGCAAAATGGCAGCGATGATGGGTTATAGTTACTACAATTACCGAAACATTGAACAAGGTCAACGAAAGATGACCAAGGAATTTGAACAAACACTCTTTCACTTTCTGAATCGCAAATCAGAAACCAAACTAGAAAGTACGGTAGACTGGTTAAAAATTCGGTTTAAAACACTTGATTTTAAAGCTGTCATCACACACGTTCTAAAATTAAAACCAGCGGATTTTTTTCACGAAGAAAAAAGCCTATACGGATATTCAGATATGGTAACTTATGGTTCGATTCGGGTGCTTTATTCCCATTCTGAAAAGAAGGCAGAAGCTGGAACGCTGATTGACTTAACAGGAGGTGGTTGTCGTGAACTTGAATTGTTATTAAAACAACAAGGTCGGAATTGGTTTTCTTTTCTTCATGATGTCTTTCTCTTTGCGGAACAAGAACGAAAAGATAGACCCTTGGAGGACTTTTTAGCCTTCCCACGCTTTGATATTGCCCTTGATGAATTGTACAAAAAGTCAGGCAATCTTGACTTATTTGATATTAAAAATCGGATTTTTGACAATAAAATCATCATGCGTAAACTCCGCACCTTTACCGCTATTGAGGGCTTGAAAAAAGTTGAAAATCGCTTTGTCAATCAAGGTGTGACCTTAAACTTTGGCAGTCGTCAATCCAGTCTCATGATTCGCTTTTATCAAAAGGATTATGAACAAGCCCTCTTAAAAGATGTTTCTGTTGACTATATCCATGAAGCTTATAATTATAAAAACCGTTATGAGATTGAACTACATGATACCAAGGCGTTTGATATTTTAAAAGAATGGTATACGCTGGAAACAGACTTGACCAAAATAGGCGCTCGGATTTTAAATAACTATTTTGAAGTGAAAGATTGGAACGGCAACTATGATAGTGAATGGGATAACCTGCTTGGCACACAAGCGGGTTTTAAATTTGTCACACGTCCCCGTCAAATTAACTATGCAAGGACAAAACATTGGGTCACAAAACAAGTCTCTAGTGCTTTGAAATTGTTGAAAATCGTTGATATGGTCTATCAGACAGATGAGCTGTCAGAAATCATTTCTGAAGCCTATCTAAGTAACAATCATACGAAACTAGCAGAAGAAATTTGTGAACGAAACGGAGTTGATTTTAATGTCATTGTCGGACAGATATAAACCTATAAATATCCCCGATAAATTCAATCGTCCTCTTCAAACAAAGACCTTCCCAGTCGGTTATGAAGAACTCTACCTATCGTTTTACGATTTTGAATTGGTCAAAGATTTGATTGATTATTGGGGGCTTTTATATTATCAACCTAAGAAAGATTCTGAATTAAAATATGCGGAACAATTTAGAAAGCAATCCTTTAAAGATGAAAATCACCGACAAAATGCGATTAAAAAGGCAACTAGACAAGAGGCTAGGCAGCCTTTTTTTGAGGAGTTAAAAACAAAACCCTTAAAAAAGATGAGCCAAAATGCTCACTGGGTGGCAGAGATGCTCCTACAGACGGGCTATGCTCAATTGGTATTATAAAAATGAAAGGAAAAATGGAATGGAATATAAAGTTGAATTGAATAGTCTGGATAATTTCAGGGCTTGGTCAGGTGCACGCAATACACTAGCAACTGTCCGTGAACGGGGAGATATGGACAGACTAACCTCACTTGGTGAAGATATTTTTTCAGGAAGTATCCCCACAGAAACAGAAATCAATGATTGGCTTTGGTTTGATTCTGATGACATCTATCGATTCCTTGGCTATCATGATTTGGTAGAAGATGACGTATGAAGGTTGTAAAGAAAATTTACGAGGGAATCTCCTGCTTTCCTGATAAAAACGAATTCTGGAATCTCTACATTGTCCTAATGAAGGAAAAAGAGTTTTTTTTAGACGCTTTTGCACGGGAAACTGCTAACCTTGATTACCCCGCCTACTACCAACACGCTTATTTCACACTGGATGGTCAAGTGTTAGACTTCAATCAACACATGACGACACAACTTGTCACTCTTTTTAGACAGGTTATCTTAGAAAATCAAACAACATTTATGGAGGAACTGATAATGGCAACACAAAATACACTCGAAAAGAAAGTTAGAGCGGTCTCATTGGAGCTAGGAGAATTGATGAAAGCCCATGATGATAAAGAAGCTTGGAAAAAAGCAGGTGAATTGCACGGGCTTCTTAAAAAAGAAGAGGCAAAACAACTTCCTGAAGCGCTGGTTGAAAGTCTTCACGCTGAATTGCGGGGTTACTATTATGTTAATAGTGAACTTAATAAACTTCATAAACAACTTTACGCCAAAGGAAATAAATTGATTGAACTAGCCAATCAGTAAGGAGCACTTATGAATACAGTAAAACTTATCTATCATCACTTGAAAACTTATTTTGGAAACTTCACCAAACGCCCTAAAAAGAAAGGAAAACCCACATTAACCCTTGCCAATAAAAAAACAGTCAATCTTGCCGTTCTGTCAGGATTGGCTTTTATTTTGCTGGTGGGGCTACTAGGAGGCATTCGTGCGATGACAATGTCTAGTAAAGTCACCAATCTTGAAAAACTGATGGCTTCTAAGCAAGCTACTTCTTCTCCCTCTTCTGCTCCCCAAACAATAGATAATCGCCTGCAATATTATCTGAATGATTTTGTAGAGTGCTATTTCACTATTCCCGCGGATTCAGACGGTCAAACTAAACAAGCTAAGCAATTAAAGAGCTTCTACGGTTCAGAGCCTGATATTCAAGCACAAGGTCAAGTCAAAAATCCTAGCCAATTGAGCTGGTCACGCCTGCTAACGGTTACGGATAATGTGGCAACGTATGAAGTGCATTATAAACAGACTGTAAAAAATGGGGACAAGACAGAAGAAAAAGAATTGGTGATGGGGTTTAATATCCCTTATGCCAAAACAAAAACAGGCTACTACGTTACGGGCTTACCTTGGTTTTCAAGTTTATCGACCAATCAGGCAGATAAGAAAAGTACCGATACAGAGGTCAAACTCAATCAGTCAGATAGAATTTCAGAGAAAACAAAGAAGAAACTGGATAAGTTTCTCAATGTTTTCTTTACCAACTATACTACTGACCAAGACAACTTGGACTTAGTGGCTCACAATGTAACGGTTGTAAAAAATGCTACGTTTAAAACCTTAGATTTTAGTTACTACAAAGCCACCGATAAAGCAGTTATGGCCTATGTTCAAGTAACATTTGAAGTTGCAGGCTCGACACATGCTGAAAACTTCACCTTGACCTTATCAGAAAAAGGCAAGTCTTATTATGTGGAGAAAGTCAGCCATACAATCCCTGCTAATTACGCAAATACAAAAGAATAAAAGGAGAGTTTAATCAATGAGTTCATCTAATTTACAAACATGGTTACAAGGAGATGGCTTCTGGTTCATTACCTTTGGAGCGATTATTCTTATCATTCTAGCTTGGAGAAATAGCTCTTGGGGGCGTCTGTTTTCAACCCTTATTTTCTATACTGTTATTGCATCTTTAACAGGAGGTGGAAAACAGTTGCTCCATGTCCTTGGCTGGTTCCTCCGTCTCTTTGGAATTGAAACGGGGTTGTGATATGGAAGAAGAACGATTGTATGATTATGCTAGAGGGATAAACGCTCCCTACTGGATTCAAGAAGTTAAAACACAAAAAGGAAAACGCATTTGGTATTTTGCGACACCCATGCAACTTTCCTTTTTTGTGGTCTTTGCCCTCATCTTGATTTTGATGTTGACGGCGTTTAGCTCACTTCTTCTTCCGTTAAACAAATTAACGCATTCCATTTCATGTTATCTTTATTGGTATATCCCTTATAAACTCGCTAAGTTCTATACAGAATATGAACCACAAGGAAAGAAAATGCACGTTTTCTTATGGGATTACATCTGCTATCTTATAGATTTTCGTCTCAATCATAAAGCGATTTATCATGAAGATAGAATGAAAATGATGGATGAAGAAGAAATCGTTTTTGAAAAAACAGATTTATAAAGGAGGTCTAATGGTTTTAAAACTAGTCTATCCGATTCTTAAAACACAGGATAATATAGCTTTAACAACAGATAAAACGGTGATGAGTTTTTATCGTATTCCCAACACTCCCATCACCATTACTGATAAAGCTAAGAAACAAAAACACAAGCTGACAACTGCTCAGCTAATAAAAAAACTGGTTAAAAACAAGTCCTTTGAAGTCTCCTTGATTCCAAAGGACTATTTGCTAGAAGAAAAGATGAAAGACTTTTCTCATGCCTTGTCCCCCGATAGTCAAGCATTGGGGGAAGAACTGTTGCAGTATTCGACAGACAAATTGACACAAGAAATGGAAATTCCCTATCAGTTTGACTGGTTGATTGGTGTCAATCTTTTAAAAGATGACCAGAACACCACCGTTCAGGATATGGCGGTTGAGCGCTTCTCTGAAGTCTCTGAAATGATTGCTAATAGCATGGGCTTTCAATATGAGATTCCTGAAGATTGGGCGCAAGATTATCTGGTGAGTGAAACGACTATCTATCAAACCCTTTCTGCTCTTCGGGCACAACGTTTGACCAATGAAGAGCTCTTTTACTATCAACGCATGCAATACTTGCGCTATATCCCTCATCTAAAGCAAGAAGTCACCGCCAATCGGGCGCTCTTTAATGTGACAGATACCGTCTTAAGACCAATGGCAGGGGGCTTTATGAAGTTAGACAGCCCCTATAGCTCTTCTTTTCTCACCATACTTCCGATTGCTAAAACACCCATTATTTTTAATGGTTTTCATCTGGGAGAATTTACCCAACGCTTTAATTTCCCTGTAGAACTACGGATTAAAGCAGAATTTATCGAAAAGAACTCTTTAAAAGGACGAATGGCACGTTCTAATATTCGTTACCGCAACATTATGAATGAAGCCGAAAGTACTGATACCGTCCAACAAGATGAAATTATTCTGGGGGCAATGTCCCTCAAAGACTTGATGAAAAAGGTTGGTGGGAAAGAAGAAGTCATTGAATATGGAGCTTATCTCATTATTGCTGCTTCTAGCCTATCCCAATTACGACGTCGCCGTCAGGTAGTCTTAAGTTACTTTGAGGATATGCACGTAGAAGTGAGTGAAGCTAGTCATGATACGCCGTATCTCTTCCAGTCTCTCCTTTATGGTCAACCGCTTGAAAATAAGACCAGAACGTGGACACACTATGTCACTCCAAGAGGCTTTGCGGAGCTAATGCCGTTTACCAATACAGCTTCAGGAAACCATATTGGCTGGCATATTGGACGGGTGGATAATTGGACAGGTCGGTGGGAAAGTATTGAAAAGGCACAAGAAGCGTCTAAAAATATGGTGCTCTTTAATGCGACCGTTGGAAATAAAGAAGGGATTGCAGGAAAACTCACAAAGAATCCACATATCCTGATTACTGGCGCAACGGGTGAAGGAAAATCCTTTTTGGCAGAACTTATCTTTCTTCTAACCTCTCTTCAAGATGTGAAATGCTTGTATGTTGACCCGAAACGCTCTATCCGGAAACACTTTGAAGCAATTGCTCATCACCCAGACTTTGAAAAACGATTCCCACTTTTTGCTGAACATATCAAACAGATAAACTTTGTCACTTTGGATAGTAAGGTGAAATCCAATCATGGAGCTCTTGACCCAATTGTCATGTTGGATAAAGATGACGCTGTTTCGGTTTCAAAAAATATGCTCAATTATCTTATTTTCTCTAACAAGCGAATGAAGGTCACAATGAAGCAAATGACCGCTATTTCTAGAGCGATTAACAAAGTGGTAGCTCAAAGACAAGCGGGAGAAACCGTTGGGTTAAAACACGTCCTCAAAGAGCTCACCAATAATCCAGATGGCACTATCTTTGAAGTAGGAGACTATCTAACATCTATTGTAGAAAATTCCATTTTGGAATTGGCTTTTTCAGACGGTAACGTAGAAGGATTGTCTTATGATAAACGAGTGACTGTTTTAGAAGTAGCAGACTTATCCTTACCAGATAGTAAAGATAATCAACAAGATGTCACCCCAGACGATAAAGAAATCAATTCTACGGCTCTGATGTTTGCCTTGGGAGCTTTCTGTACACGCTTTGGAGAACTCAATCGTTATGAAGATACGATTGAATTTTTTGATGAAGCGTGGGTTCTAATGAAGTCGGCAGAAGGACGAGCTGTTATCCAATCCATGCGCCGTGTTGGACGCTTCTTTAACAATGTCCTTTGTCTGATTACCCAATCCGTCCATGACGCTGAAGGAGATGATGATACCACAGGTTTTGGGACACTCTTTGCCTTTAGAGAAGACAATGAACTTTCTGATATTTTAGAACACGTTGGACTAACGGACAATGAAGAAAATCTGGAATGGATTAAAAATATGATTTCAGGTCAATGCCTCTATAAAGATGTTTACGGCAATCTCAATATGATTTCCATTTATAACATTTTTGATAGTATTGACCCACTTCTAAAACCAATGAAAACTACTGTTTCTTCCAATCTTGAAAATAAATACGCATCTTAAGGAGGTGAGCTTGTGCAAGAAGCATTTGAAAAATTAAAAGGCATGGATATTTTTTCTTTAAAATCTTATACAGTACAAACTGGATTTTTGGATATTAGCGGAATCTGGGTGATGTTCAACGAAATCTTTGTCAACTTTCCCTTTTTCCTTCTTAACCTCATTGTTGGTTTCTTCTCCTTGATGATTCGGATTTTAGAAAATGTCCGTCTTTACGACACTTACAAGCAATACGTCTTCAATGGGGCTCAATCCATTTGGCGTGGCTTTACAGGAGCTACTTCTGGTGTGGCTCAGTCATCATTAGTCTTTCTGATTCTCCTTTGCCTAGCTTTTTATCTTTTTTATCAGTTCCTCATTTCTAAAGGCAATTTCTCTCAAAGATTGCTTCATGTCCTTCTGGTTCTCTTTTTAGGCTTTGGTTGGTTTGGGACAGTTGCTGGAACTTCTGGTGGATTGTATCTGCTCAATACAGTAGACAATGTCGCTAGTACTACGATTCATCACATTTCTAATGTCTCTGTCTCCTACGGAAAAAATCAGTCTTTAAAAATAGGGTCTTCCGTAGCTGATTCTTATATCGCAGAAACCTCTTATAAAGCCTATCTCTTTGTCAATACAGGACAAGAAAACGGGAAATACAAAGACCGTCAAACAGGAAAAGAAGAACCGTTTGAGGATTCAAAAGTTCTAGGAAGCTTGGATAAATCAGGCAAGTTTAAAGCCGTTTCTACCGCAGATAGAAATGATTACTTAAAAATGGGAGACGGAGCTAACGATGATAAAGAGAAAAACCGTTGGGTATCAGCCATTCCTGACTATATCCCTGTCAAGTTCTTCTATATCCTTTTTAAAATGGTAGAAGCAATTGTCATCGCCATTCCTATTGTCTTAATTCAGTTGCTCAATGTCCTTGCACAAGCCCTTGTCCTTATCATGATTCTTCTTTTTCCTATTGCCCTTTTGGTTTCCTTTATTCCCAAAATGCAAGATATTCTTTTTGGAGTTTTTAAGGTCATGTTTGGTGGTCTTGCTTTCCCAGCCATTACAAGCCTGTTAACTTTGGCTTTACTTTACCTTGAAAAAATCATTGAAAACTTAGTAAGTAGTGGCTTTGATAAGGTTATTGGAGATTTTTCTTCCTTGTCTACTTTTAGCGCTCTCTTTGAACTAATCGTCTCTGTTTGTGCTAAAGGAGTGATTTATTGGTTGCTTTGGAAATACAAAGGAGAATTGATTGAATTGTTACTCGGTTCACGAGCAAAGATTACGTTTGATGAGATAGATACCAAAGTCAAAGAAACCGTGACAAATGGACAGGAAACTATGAAGCAGCTACCTACAAAAGCCACTAACGCCTTTGAAATGGCTCAAACATCTGGAAACTTTTTCCTTGCTGGAGCGGGATTTGGAGCGGGACTATTCATGAATGCTGGTAAACAGATGAAAACTCTTTTTTCAAATCCCCATCCGACTTCAGAAAAAACAGAAAGTTCAACACCTTCAGAAAATGACGAGGAGGAAACACCCGCTACTTCTTCCTTTGAAGAAACAGGCGTTCCCGACGAGGTAACAACACCATTTCAAGAGCCAGATATGCCAATGGAGACTTTTGAATCTGCTATTCAGGAAGAAGACACAAGCGTTCAACCTTTTGACACAGAACCTTCTCCGCTAATGGATACAAAGCAAAGCAGAGAACAGAAAGAGTTTGAAGAGCGCCGTCAAAATCGCCTCTCTTGGAGACAAAAACATCACATCAATAAACTTGAAAAGGAATTAGAACCTTATAAAGATGATGAAGCATTATACCAAGCGCAAGGTTCAAATGCCTTTATCAGGAACTATCGTAAAACCTTGCCAAAAGACGATAAATTAAAAGTCAATATCAACCGTAAACATCAGATAATAGAGGAATTAGCACGATTGAGAGGAGGAAAGGAATGATGAATACACGCATTTATTCTAAAAGAGGTTTTGAACAGACGGTGAACAATGCGGTTGCCCTTGCCTATGGAAGGAGAAAGCCTTCTATTGACTTTCTCCTTTTATTTTCAGTAAAAGAGGCTGAGAAAGAGCAACTGTTAGCAACTATTAAAGAAAATCCTCTCATTTTAACGGCTCAATGGCGATTTGAAACAGTAATGATGACAGTCTATGTGAAGACTTAGGAGGAAAGATGAAGAAAAGATTAGTAATCGTCAGTAGTTTAAGTATTCTCCTTTTACCTTTATTCTTGGTTGTCATTATCATAGGAGCTTTTGCGGGTAGTGCATCTTCTAATGGACAAGCCAAAGGATTACAAACGAAACTAACCGCTAAAGAGGTGGCTCAAAAAGCTAATATTTCAGAAGAACGAGCTAGTGATGTCATCAAAATTCTCAACTATGAACTCTCACAAGAACAATTTACTATCGCAGGAGCTTCTGGAAGTTTAGCGGTTGCAGAGCGCGAAAGTGGCTTTGACCCTAAAGCCGTCAATACAGGTGGTGGCGTAGCTGGTTATTTCCAATGGTCGGGTTGGTCTTCTACTATCAATGGCAATCGCTGGTCAAAGGCAAAACAAAAGAAATTAGATTCTGATATTGAACTAGACCTCTTGTCTACAGAGCTAAACGGCTCTTATAGCAAAGTCAAAACAGAAATGCAAAAAGCGACTGACCCTGAAGAGGCAGCCCTTTATTGGTCAGAACATTATGAAGGGGTCGCTTTATCAGACGGTCAAACCAAAGCTAGTGACCTGAAGAAGAATGCGAGAAAATGGTATAACCTCTTCAAAGACACTTTAACAGGTGATACAACTAATGCCAAAACACGATACGGTGGAGGCGTAACTTCTGATGGAGTGCCTGCTGGATATAGCCTTACAAAGGCAATCAACACTTCTAACTATACTTCTGCAACTTATCCTTGGGGACAATGTACGTGGTTTGTCTATAATCGAGCCAAAGAGGTAGGCGTTAACTTTGACCCTTATATGGGCAATGGTGGGGATTGGAAGCAGAAAGCAGGCTACCAAACCACACATACACCAACTGAACATAGCGCTCTTAGCTTCTCTCCTGGACAAGCTGGCGCAGACCCAACTTACGGACACATTGCGTTTGTGGAGCAGGTCAAATCAGACGGGTCTATTCTCATTTCAGAAGCCAACGCCAAAGGACTTGGAGTTGTTTCTTACCGCACATTTGATAAAGCAACAGCTAACCAATTTACATACGTGATTGGGAAGTAAAAATTTGACA
Source organism: Streptococcus sp. HMSC066E07 (assembly GCF_001814695.1). Classification (NCBI taxonomy): domain Bacteria; kingdom Bacillati; phylum Bacillota; class Bacilli; order Lactobacillales; family Streptococcaceae; genus Streptococcus; species Streptococcus sp. HMSC066E07. Next base: position 21,402 of record NZ_KV817455.1, on the reverse strand, counting down.
AAAAACTACATTTGTCGTACAATTGAAGCACAAAAGAGGTGATTGTATGACTAAAAAAATGTTTCAAAAGCGAGTAGATTCAGAATTACTAGATGAAGTATCGGTACTATACAAATCCTTAGGAACTTCTGTAGGTGACGCTTTCGTGATGTTCTTACAAAAATCAAAGGAGGTGAATGGATTGCCATTTGATTTAAGAAAACAAGTCCATGCTATTTCTGATAATCCTTTAGAAAGACTAGCTTTGGCAAACTCAAATGTTATCAAAGTGACTGCTTCTAATCCAGAAGCAATCGCAGATTTCTTTGATGAAGACTATCCAGAATACGAGGAAAGACATGGACAACTATAACCCATATGATATTCTGGTAGCAACTATCGCTTTTAGTGATGGGACAGGAGCTAAAAGACGTCCTGCTCTAGTCATTGCAAATAATGAAGAAGTTATCAGAACCTACCGTATCACTAGTCAGTATTCCCGTAAATCATCTTATATCCGTTCAAAATACTTTGAAATAAAAGAATGGGAAGAGGCAGGATTAGTGAAACCATCTTGGATTGATACCGTTCAACTTTATGATTTAGACGTAGAACTTGTTCAAGTTCGCTTAATCGGAAAGTTAACAGAAAATGACCAACAGAGATTTGAAAAATTTTTAAGAGAAAATTAAGATTATACGATTATATTATAAATAATCCTAAAACTTTTCTTTTTCATAATCTCCTTAAGGTAAGGGCTTTATAGCTCTTGCTTTTTTTATTGCCTAAAAGGGGGGAAAACTATGCAAGTTATTTTACCAGAAGAACAAACAAAAGAAATTCAACTTTTTGTTGCAAATCTTATTAAAAATGAGATTGAAACCGTTAAAGAAGATTCAGGACAAATTAGTCCTTTTTTAAATAAAAAGCAGACCTGTCAGTATCTGGGAATTTCAAATAACACGCTGGATATCTGGATAAGAAAGGGAATGCCACATATTCGGATTGGAAAAACAATTCGATTTGATAAAGATAGTATCCGTAGATGGATGATACAACTGGAAAATCACTTTTGATTTCATTATAATAAAGTCAGGGTAATTTTCTAGCTCAGTAAAAAGGAGATTACTATGACAATTACAAAAACTTCAAATGGTTCTTATCGTTTAAAACTCTATGTTCCAACAGAAGCTAGACCTTCTTTGGGAATTTCAGGACATTACTACGATAAGCGTTTTAAAACAAAAAAGGAGGCTAAAGAAGCTGAATTACAAATTTTAATAGATATTAACACTATCCAAAAAGGGGGTGCATTACCACATCAAGCAATCAATGGCGATATTCTCTTCAAAGATTTTTATCATAATGTCTGGTGGGAAGCCTATAAAGCAGGTCAAACGACTTCAACAAATAAACCACCCACTCTTCCAACAGTTAACAATACAGAAACTGTTTTTAGATTACATATTTTACCAATATTTGGAAATTATTCCATTAAATTTTTAAATCAGAATAAAACGGTTGTTTTAAATTTGATGACTGCTAAAGCAAATGAATATGCCAATTTCAAGGTCATACGTAGTTATGTTAATTCTATTTTTGACTGGGCAGAGGAATTAGAATATATTGAAATGAATCGCCTATCTAAAACAATCAGTCGTATTAAGGCTACTAAAAAAATCAAATTACAAGAAGCTAAGCGTGATGAAGATTTATACCTTACTTTAAGTGAGTTACGGGAATGGTTTGAAATGTTCCAAGAGGACCTAGAAAACAAAAAATTGTCGCTTAAAGACTATGTTTTATTTTTTACAACTTTTATCTTAAACGACCGTAAATCGGAAAGCTATGCTTTACAGTGGAAACATATCTCCTTAGATATATCTGAAATTGGTTTAATTCAAGCCTTGGATAAATATAAGAAGCCTAAGTCTACTAAAGGAGAAAAGAAAACAATTTTTACTATTCCTCAAGAGTTAACTGTTCTCTTATATCAATGGAAAATTCAACAAAAAGCAGAATTAGCAAAATTTGGTATCATTCAAACTCCAGAACAATATGTCTTTACTTATATTGACACTAAAGGCAATGTGAATAGCCCTCTGCATGCAGATTACCTTAATAACAAGATGAAATCTGTAGAACGTCGCCATAAAAATCTTAGACATGCCACTCCTCACATGTTAAGGCATACTGGTGCTACTTTAGCTAAGAAGGCAGGAATGTCTCTGGAATCCATTTCAGAAGCTTTGACACATAGTGATTTGAGTACAACAAAGATTTATGTTAATACTTCAAATGTTGTTCCACTTAGTGCTGGCGAAACTGCTTACAGAGAGCTCAAAAATAAATAAGGTAAAAATAAGGTGAATTTTGAGGTGAGTTTTTCAAAAAGTGCACGAAAAAACACCCAATGAGGTAAACATTGAGTGTCTGTAATCGTTGCTGTAAAGCTGTTCTTAACGTTTTGAGAACTGACTAGCTTTACGTGCTTTCTTAAGACCTGGTTTCTTACGTTCTACCATACGGGCATCACGTGTAAGGAGACCAGCGCGTTTGAGTGAGTCGCGGAAGTCTGGGTCTACTTGGAGGAGGGCACGGGCGATACCGTGACGGATAGCTCCTGCTTGACCAGCGTAGCCACCACCGAGAACGTTTACGAGAACATCGTATTGACCAACAGTTGAAGTAACTGCGAATGGTTGGTTGATGACAAGGCGAAGATCCGCATGTGGGATATATTCTTCAACATCTTTTTTGTTTACAGTAATTTTACCAGTTCCTGGAACAAGGCGAACGCGTGCAACAGCGTTTTTACGGCGTCCAGTACCTGCATATTGTGCTTGTGACATAGCTTATTTGTTCCTTTCCTTAGATAAGTCCTGAAATATCAAGAACTTCTGGTTGTTGTGCAGCGTGAGTGTGTTCAGCGCCTACGAATACTTTCAACTTCATACCTTGAGCACGGCCAAGAGTATTGTGTGGAAGCATACCTTTAACTGATTTCTCAATCAAACGAACAGCATTTTTAGAACGAAGTTCACCAGCAGTGATTGATTTCAATCCACCTGGATACATTGAGTGTGTATAGTAGACTTTATCAGTTGCTTTTTTACCAGTTAATTTTATTTTTTCAGCATTGATAACGATCACAAAGTCACCTGTATCAGTGTGAGGTGTGAAAGTTGGTTTATTTTTTCCACGAAGTACGCTTGCTACAACGGCAGAAAGGCGTCCAAGAGGTACATCAGTAGCATCTACCACGTACCATTTACGTTCAACTTCACCTGGCTTAGCCATGTATGTTGTTTTGTTCATGATTTCTCCTATATGAATATCGTTTTTGTTTACAAGGCGGATGTTCCGGTCCGCAAGTTATTTGGAAGGTTCCGGGGCCCTACAAATGGGGTAAACAATACCGTTTACTATCATACCAAATTTTAGGGGTAAAAGTCAATATATTTGATAAATTATTTATGAAAGAACGGTTTCATTTCGCTTAATCTTGATTTTCATGGGCAATACTAAATAATCCTAAGGTCCCAGGGCCTGTATGAGTGGAAATGACTGGTCCTAATGGTAAAATTAAAACTTCATTGACCTGTTCGGAGGCAAGAAGCTGATCTTTGAGAGTTTGTGCCACTTCTTGACTGTCTAATCCTGCATAGGCAATTACCACGCGTGGATCGGAAATGCCTTCCAAGGTCATGCGCACCACTTCAGCATGAGCCTTTTTCTTCCCACGGACTTTAGCCACAGAATCCAGCCTACCATCGGATTTCACAGCAATAATCGGCTTAATATTGACTAAACTTCCCATGAGAGCTGCGGTCTTTGAAATTCGTCCGCCCCGCATGAGGTGATTTAGGTCATCTACTAGAAAATACGTTTTCACTTTTGGCACTAAAGATTTTATTAAGGCTACTACTTGTTCCAAACTTTGACCGGCAGCTTTCGCTTCCACCGCTTTCATCACCAGAATACCTTCTCCCATAGATGCCGCCTTGGTATCAATAATCCGGATAACCGCTTCTGGAAAATCTTCCAAAACCATATCCCGTGCCATAACCGCACTCTGATAAGTTCCTGACAAGACTGAAGCAAACGCAATATAAAGAACTGGCATACCAATTTCAGCGTAACCACGAAATATATCTTCAAACTGACCGACATTGATTTGGCTGGTTGTTGGTTGACTCCCTGCTTCCATTTTAGAGAGGAGCTGCTCACTCGTTAGCTTCTTCTCTCCGACTGTTTCATAAGTTATTCCGTCCAACTGAATAGTCAAACCAAGGATTTGAACATCATTTTCCAAAGCCCAGCTTTCTGGAAGGTCTGCGGTTGAATCCGTTAAAATTTTAAAAGTCATCTTTCTTTTTCTCCATCATTTTCTGTAAATCGCGCAAGGTTGGATTGTCCATAGGACGCAAAGGTGGTTTTCCCATTTGAAGCTGTTGGCTCATTTGATTCAGATCCGACTTTGTAACAGCTACTCGCTTTTCTAGTTCACGAGCCGATACACGTAAAGCCCCTTGTGCGAAGACAGTCCATTGCTCATTTAAGTCGCTCGTTGCCACAGATACTTGATTTATAGGGTTGTTGAGTTCAGCTGCCAAACGCTCAATGTAATCGTCTGCTGTTTCTTCTTCCTCAGTGAACACAACCGTAACATTGAATTCATCATAAGTCTGGCGAATTCCCGGCATATACTGAGCATCAAAAACACAGATAATTTCTAGCTTTTCAAAACTAGCATAATTGCTGAGTCTGTTGAGCAGAATAGTTCGTGCTGCGTCTAATTCCCCTTTGTTAAAGAGAGAACGAGTCTCCTGCCAAAATGCTACCATATTGTAGCCATCTACTAATAAAATTTTCCGTTTCATAGGCGATTTCTAAATACTTCATACATGAGAATAGCCGCCGCCACACTAGCGTTAAGGCTCTGCACATGTCCATTCATAGGAATGGTAATCATTTCATCAACTTGCTTTTTAATATTAGCAGAAATGCCCTTGCCTTCATTGCCGATAATCAGAGCCAGTTTACCTGCCGTATTCCACTTAGTCGAAGGGGTGCCATTCATATCTGTGCCAAAAATCCAAAAACCTGCATGTTTTAGTTTATCCAGAGCTTGGCTGAGATTAGTCACACGAGCAATGGGAATATGCTCCACCGCACCAGTAGAGGTCTTTGCGACGACCGGCGTAACACCAACCGCCCGATGCTTAGGAATAATGACGCCTGTAACATTTGTCGCGTCAGCTGTCCGCAGAATCGAGCCCAAATTATGTGGGTCTGTTAGACCATCTAAAATGAGCAGCAGAGGATTCTCTTCTCGCTCCGCCATTTTCAACATCGCTTCAAAGTCTGTATAGGCAAATTCTGAAACACGCAAGACAAAACCTTGATGAACGGCACCGTCTGTCATTTCTTGCAGTGTTTTTTTGCTTGTCCAAGAAATAGAAACCTTTTTTTCTGCTGCCAAATCTTTCATCTTAGCAACATTTTTCCCACGTAGGTCATCTTGAATATAGAGTTTATTCCCAGTATTGGCCATGAGAGCTTCCGTCACAGCATGTACACCGTAGACAATATCGTTATTTTCCATAACTTTAGTATAACATAAATTTTAAAATGCTTCTTCTTATTTATAAATCACCTTATAGTTAACTTCTATAAAAAAACGCAGGAGTCTTGCATAAAACAAGGCATCCTGCATTTTCTTATTAATTTATTCTAGAGGCGTTGTAAATTAGTAAACTGTCTTTTCTGTTTCTGGATCAAAGAAGTGTGCTTTGTTCAAGTCAAAGCCAAGGTCAATGCCTGCTCCAGCTTTGAGGTAATCGCGAGCATCTACTTTGGCAATAAATTCATTGTCTGCAACTTGGCAATACAAGTGGGATTCAGAGCCAAGTAATTCAGATACAGAGATTTTAGCATGAACTACTGAATCTGGGAATGTTTCAAGGAAAGCACCTTCTGTATTGATGTCTTCTGGACGAATACCAAAGATGAGTTTCTTGCCTTCATATCCTTTTTCACGAAGTACCTTCAAGGCACCTTCTGGTACTTTCAAAGAAAGGTCTTGTGCGACGATTTCATCACCTTTCAAGGTAACATTTATGAAGTTCATAGCTGGGCTTCCGATGAAGCCTGCGACAAATTTATTGACTGGATTTTTGTAAACTTCTTGTGGGGTACCGATTTGTTCTACACGTCCGATTGTACCTGTACCTGAAGGGTTTTTCGTTGCAGACATGATAACGATACGGTCAGCCAAGGTCATCGCTTCTGTTTGGTCGTGAGTAACATAGATAGTTGTTGCTCCGATACGACGGTGAATTTTAGCGATTTCTGCACGCATGGATACCCGCAATTTCGCATCCAAGTTAGAAAGTGGTTCGTCCATAAGGAATACCTTTGCATCACGGACAATGGCACGTCCCATGGCTACACGTTGACGTTGACCACCTGAAAGGTCAGCTGGTTTACGATCCAAGAATTCTTTCAAACCAAGAATATCCGCTGCTTCATTTACACGTTTTTCAATATCATCCTTGCTGTATTTACGAAGTTTCAAACCAAAAGCCATATTGTCATGCACGGTCATGTGTGGATACAAAGCATAGTTCTGGAAAACCATAGCAATATCACGGTCTTTTGGTGCCACATCGTTCACCACGCGTCCGTCAATTGAACATTCACCTTCCGTGATGTCTTCAAGACCAGCAATCATACGAAGCGTAGTAGATTTCCCACATCCTGAAGGACCTACGAAAACGATAAATTCTTTATCTTTAATATTCAAGTTGAAATCTTCTACAGAGTAGTGTTCGCTGTTTGGATATTTTTTGTAAATGTTTTTTAAATTTAATTCTACCATAAAATGGAACTCCTTTGATGTTATGATTTTATTATATATGAAAACGCTTCATTATCCTATGGCAAAGTGAACAAAATAAAAAAAATGTTTTGTGCAGGGTGCACAAAACATTACACTAAATCATTGATGACAATTTGGTAACACAAAGTCAAATCTGTCAGGTCTTTTAGCTGTAAGCCCGTCAATTCTTCCCATTTATCAATGTGATACTGTAAAGTATTCCGATGAATATACAACTGTTGGGCAGCTTTTGTCACAACTGCCGTGTTTTCCCACAAAGCTGCAATAATATCAACGAGCTGATCTTGACTTTCAATCAATTGATGAAGTTTTTTCGTTAAAATTGGCAATATGAAATCCTTTTGACCAATCCCCCACAAAAAGAGTTGAGAAAAAGAATGCACATTGGAATGTTGAACCTGCTCCCACCATTTGACGAAAAGAGCATGTTCCGCTTGAAAAAGTTCTGAATAACTTTCTTCAAAAATTAGAGGCCAAATTTGCCCGATTTGAATCGTCAGAGTTAAGCTAAAGTCATATTCGATAGCCGATAAAGTATCACGAAGCACATCTTTTACAGGAACTAACCGCGTTTGATCCAGCACAAAGATGTAATCCTGAGAGGATAGCTGAAAATCTGCTATTCTATTGGGCAGTATGGTTCGCATCATTTCCAACCAAGACCCAATCGTTTCATTTTCATAATGGAATAAATGACAATGAACGAACTGTATCTTTTGAACATTTTGTGGCATTTTACCACGATTATGAACCAAATAATCATACCAAGGTCCACCATCAAATGCAGACTCTTTCTCAAGCAGTAAAGAAATAAGCTCTTGCTCTCGCTTTGTCAAACTGCTCTTCTTAAATAACAACCATTGATTACTTGAAATGGGAATTGCCACTTCATTTTCGTTTGCATTTGGATTGGATTGAAGCCTCCCTTGAGGGAACCATTTTAAAAAATCAGTTTTTATCATGCTGTGCGCCCTCCACTCTCACAATACACCAATCAATCAGCTCTTCTAAACGCTTGATTTGATCGGTCATGTGTAAATATCCCAGAACAGCTTCAAAACCTGTCGACATGCGATAGGTCACAATATCAGCATTTTTAGCTTTTGTATGGCTATTGGCATTGCGTCCACGCTTGTAAATATCTTCTTCCTTTTCGGTCAGAATTTTTTCTTCCAACATTTGAGAAATGAGGTTAGCTTGCGCGCGAGCTGACACATACTTAGTTGCTTCTCTGTGTAGCTGGTTCGGCTTGGTTAATCCTTGAAAAATCAAGTGACGGCGGACATAAGTTGAGTAGATAGCATCGCCTTCAAAAGCCAAGGCAATACCATTTATGAGATTGACATCAATCACGCATCCACCTCACTCCGTCCTTGGTATCTAAAAGCTTAATCCCTTTAGCTGCCAATTCATCACGGATTTTATCAGCTGTTGCAAAGTCCTTGGCAACACGCGCAGCTTGGCGCTGCTCAATCAAGGCTTCAATATCCGCATCCAGTACTTCTGCTGTAAAGACAATACTAAAAACTTGCAGAAGCTCAGCAAAAGCGCTTTTCACCTCTTGATTGTAGTGACCGGAATTAATCCACTTAGCTAGTTCGAAAACGACTGTAATGCCATTTGCTGCATTGAAATCTTCATCCATAGCAGTGGTGAATTTATCCAGAAAAACCTGCAAGTCTGTCAGATCGACCGTTCCCGTAAAGGGTTGCTCGTAAGTATTTTTCAGATATTTCAGATTTACTTCCGCATCGTGAACGGCTTTTTCTGTAAAATTGATAGGCTTGCGGTAGTGCTGAGTCGCAAAAAAGAAACGCAAGACTTGTCCGTCAATGGTTTTAAGGGCATCGTGGACGGTAATGAAGTTACCCAGAGACTTAGACATCTTGACATCATCAACATTGACAAAGCCATTGTGCATCCAGTAGTTGGCAAAAGTCTTTCCAGTTTTAGCCTCTGATTGAGCGATTTCATTAGTATGGTGCGGAAATTCTAAATCAGCTCCACCGCCATGAATATCAATCGTATCTCCCAGAATTTCTGTCGCCATGACGGAACATTCGATATGCCAGCCTGGACGACCAGGTCCCCAAGGGCTATCCCAGAAGATTTCACCGGGCTTAGCAGCCTTCCAAAGAGCAAAGTCAACAGGATTTTCCTTGCGGGCCGTTTCTTTATCTGTCCGACCAGAAGCTCCAAGCTCTAAGTCTGCTAGGGTTTTATTGGCTAACTTAGCGTAATTAGGGGACTTTTCAACCCGAAAGTAAACATCCCCTTCTGACTCATAGGCAAATCCTTTGTCCACCAAGACTTGTACAAAATCAATGATGTCCGTCATATAATCCACTACGCGCGGGTGCCGGGTCGCTGGTTGAACCCCCAGCGCCGTCACATCTTCCCGAAAAGCAGCAATGTACTTGTCTGCCACTTCCTGAGGTGTGATCCCCTCTTCTTTAGCTCGATTGATAATTTTATCATCCACATCGGTGAAATTGGATATATAGTTGACTTCAAAGCCTTGATACTCAAAATAACGGCGAATCGTATCAAAAGCTACTGTTGAGCGAGCATTGCCGACATGGATATAGTTATAAACGGTCGGCCCGCAGACATACATGCGGATCTTGCCCTCCTCAATGGGCACAAATTCACGTAGGCTGCGAGTCATAGTATCATAGATTTTGATCATATTTTACGATACTGAGAGTGACTGGAAAGTAGATAAAATCAACTGCAGAAGCAGTCATCTAGTGTCAAACTTTCTGTTTCTACTCAGTTCCTTTCTAGTTCCTTTGCTATTGTCAAAGCGATCGTGAAAAAAGTCATGGCATCAGCCGTCCGCTCTTCACGGCGGGCATCCCAGATTTTATTGTGGTGATCCACATAATCTGCTGTATAGAAGAACTGATAAACCTGAGCTTTACGAAATTGACTCCAAGCCATAATAGCAGAAGCTTCCATATCTACTACTTGGGCTCCCGCTGTTAGACGGCGTTTAACTTTATCAGGTGTTTCCCGATAAAAAGCATCTGTCGTCCAAGACTTGGTTCGGATATGCTCGATATCGTGCTTACCAAAGATAGCTTCCAGCTCAACCAACAGGGATTCGTCATAGGCGATTTCATCACCCGGCGGGGCATAGTGATAGCTAGTCCCTTCATCTCGCAAAGCAGCAGCAGGCAAGATAATCTTGTCCGCCTCAATCAAACGATCCAAAACGCCACAGGAACCTAAAATGACGAAATTCTTGAAACCTCTAGCTGCCAACTCCTCTAGCTGACCGACTACCATCGGAGCTCCAATAAGTGCCGTCATGACCGCCACTCGATTTCCATCACATTTATATATATACCAAGGAAATTGACCGTTAAGATTTTTTAAATAGCCTCCCAGATAGACTTCTTCTGATTCAATCAAGCCTTGCAAAATTTCCCCGTTAAAGGACAAGATGATAGTTTTACAAACCTCTCCCTTATCAATAATCTGCCTATCTGTTGGTTCGATAACCCCAACTACATCTTCAAATTCTTCTAATAGCACGCTATATACACCTTCTTTTGAGCCTACATTCAACCATCTCTCACTACAATTTAGATGAGTAATAACTTTCTTCGCGGATTTCTTCTAAATTCTTGATCGTTGGAGCATCTTTTTGCCCGTGAACTCGGACAATTTTAGCTGGAATCCCAACAACAGTCACATCACTTGGCACGTCTGCTACCACAACCGCACCCGCTCCGACTTTGGCATTTTCACCAATTTCAATCGGACCAATTAGCTGCGCATGAGCTGAAATAAGCGCACCTTGACGAACCGTCGGATGACGTTTCCCACAATCTTTCCCTGTACCTCCAAGAGTGACACCATGATAGAGCATCACTCCTTTTTCTACAATGGCCGTCTCGCCAATCACTAAACCACTCCCGTGGTCAATAAAGACACCTGAAGCAATCTGTGCCCCCGGATGAATCTCAATCTGAGTCCAAAATCGCCAAAATTGGCTATGCATCCGAGCTAAAAGTTTACATCCATGATTCCACAGAAAGTGAGAAAGTCGGTGAGCAGCCAAAGCCTTAATCCCAGGATAAGTCAACAGCACCTCAAGTGAGGAGCGAGCTGCCGGATCATTTTCTTTTACAATACCTATCGTCTCTTTCCACCAACCCATGATGACTCCTTTCTAGCTTTAGACTGAAGGCAAACACTTAGCAACCTCTCTAGTCTTGCGCCCTTTCTTCTTGAACAGCTTTGTGCTCTTTATGTGTTTTATGATGATGTTTTTTTGCTTTCTCTTCTTTAGGAGGACGTGGTAGAAGAGCTTTCATAGAAGCGTCCACACGACCTTTTTCATCAATCTTAATAACTTTGACATCTACTTCATCACCAAGTTGCACCAAATCTTCAACCTTATTGGTACGCGTCCAAGCCATTTCAGAGATGTGCACCAAGGCGTCTGTCTTGTCAAAGAGATTGACAAAAGCACCGAATTTCTCAATCCGAACAACTTTTGCATGATAAACTTCATCTACTTTTGCTTCACGCACAAGCGCTGAAATGATTTCTTTGGCACGGTTAATCGCATCTTGATCGCTAGAGTAAATAGAAACATTTCCTTCTTCGTCAATGTCAATCTTGACACCTGTTTCTGCGATAATCTTGTCAATCGTTTCACCGCCTTTACCGATGACAATCTTAATTTTATCAACATCAATCTTGATTGTATCGATTTTTGGAGCGGTTGGAGCGAGTTCTGGACGAGGAGCTGGAATTGTACGCTCAATCAAGTCTAAAATTTCAAAACGCGCTTTCTTAGCTTGAGCAAGTGCTTCTTGCAGGATTTCAGCGGTAATTCCTTCAATTTTGATATCCATTTGAAGAGCAGTAATCCCTTCACGTGTACCAGCCACCTTAAAATCCATATCTCCAAAATGATCTTCCAAACCTTGAATATCTGTTAAAATTGTATAATTGCTGCCATCAGAAATGAGCCCCATGGCAATTCCGGCTACTGGTGCCTTAATTGGTACCCCACCAGCCATAAGCGCCAGCGTCCCAGCACAAATTGAGGCCTGTGAAGAGGAACCGTTTGATTCGAGGACTTCTGCTACCAAGCGGATAGCATAAGGAAACTCTTCCAAACTTGGTAATACTTGCGCAAGCGCACGTTCGCCAAGGGCTCCATGACCGATTTCACGACGACCTGGTGCACCATAACGACCAGTTTCTCCTACGGAGTATTGTGGGAAGTTGTAGTGGTGCATAAAGCGTTTCTTATATTCTGGATCCAAACCGTCAACGATTTGTGTCTCCCCCATTGGCGCAAGCGTTAAAACTGACAATGCTTGAGTTTGACCGCGAGTAAAGAGACCAGATCCATGCACACGTGGTAGGTAGTCAATTTCAGCATCCAATGGACGAATTTCATCTACCTTACGACCATCCGGACGAACTTTATCCTCGGTAATCAAGCGACGTACTTCTGCATGCTCCATTTGCTCTAAAATTTCAGCTACATCACGCATGATACGGTCAAATTCTTCATGGTCAGCATATTTTTCTTCGTAAAGGGCTATAACTTCGTCTTTAACAGCTTGAGTTGCGGCTTCACGCGCTAATTTTTCTTCTACCTGAACGGCTTTTTGAAGGTCAGCATTATAGCCTGCTACAATTTCTGTTTGCAATTCTTCATCCACATGAAGAAGCTCAACTTCTGCTTTTTCTTTTCCGACTGCTGCCACGATTTCTTCTTGGAAAGCAATCAATTCCTTAACTGCTTCGTGACCTTTCAGAAGGGCTTCCAACATCAGCTCTTCTGACAATTCTTTGGCACCAGACTCAACCATGTTAATTGCTTCTTTGGTTCCTGCAACAGTTAATTCCAGTAAAGAAACTTCTTTTTGATCTTGACTTGGATTGATAACCAATTCTCCATTGACATAGCCAACTTGCACGCCAGCAATTGGACCGTTAAAAGGAATATCTGAGATTGATAACGCGAGAGATGAACCAAACATAGCTGCCATAGGTGCTGAAGCATCCGCATCATAAGAAAGAACGGTATTGATAACCTGAACTTCATTGCGGAAACCTTCCGCAAACATGGGACGAATGGGACGGTCAATCAAGCGAGCTGTCAAAGTCGCATCCGTTGAAGGACGACCTTCACGCTTGTTAAATCCACCAGGGTATTTCCCAGCTGCATACATCTTTTCTTCATAATTGACTTGAAGTGGGAAAAAATCACCAGTCGCCATTTTCTTTGACATGACGGCTGCTGTCAAAACAGTGCTTTCACCATAGCGCACCACTACGCTGCCGTTTGCCTGTTTTGCCACTTGACCTGTTTCAACTACCAAGTCTTTACCAGCAAAAGTAGTTTTAAATACTTGCTTTGTCATATATATTCCTCGTTGAGCTTATACTCAATTTCTAATTTTTTTATACGTCTTGCCTACAAAGATCAAGATACAAAGCATTAAAATTGATTTGGTACTTAGTACCTAATACATTTACACTAATCGCTAAATGCCTTGCTAAGTCAAAGCCTCTTGCCAAATAGTATTGATTTAACAAGTTCCTGTCGCAAATCTCGTTAAACGCTCACAATGTTCATCTGCTATACTTTTGAAATAAACAAGGATTGTCTCCAATAAGCCTTTAAATCCTCATCTTTGTATCAAGCACGTATAAACCTTATTTTATCATATTTTCAACTAAAAGAAAAAGCCTTAAAACAGCTTTTTACCAAGAAATTTTGAGAATTTAGCGATAATTTTTGAAATGCTGTCTATTTATTGCGTTTTTCTGCTATACTAGAAGAAAGTTAATGATAAGGAGAAATGGATTTATGGTTGAACAAAAACAACGTTCTGAATTTCCAGAAAATGAACTGTGGGACTTAACAGCCCTCTATCAAGACCGAGAGGATTTCTTGCGTGCGATTGAAAAAACGCGCGAGGATATCAATCAGTTCACACGTGATTATAAGGACAACCTTCATACTTTCGAGGATTTTGAAAAAGCCTTCGCTGAGTTGGAGCAAATCTACATTCAAAGAAGCCATATTGGCAACTACAGCTTTATGCCGCAAACAACGGATTACGGTGATGAAAGCTTTGCACAGATTGCGCAAGCTGGTACAGATTTTGAAACAGAAGCCAGCGTTGCGCTTAGCTTCTTTGACGCAACTTTGGTAAATGCCGATGAAAAAGTACTCGACCGTCTCGGACAACTACCGCATTTGACTGCTGCAATTCGTCAAGCAAAAATTCAAAAAGCTCACTATTTAGGTGCTGATGTCGAAAAGGCTCTGACAAATCTTAGTGAAGTTTTTTACAGCCCACAAGACATTTACACCAAAATGAGGGCAGGTGATTTTGCCATGGAGAATTTTGAAGTAGACGGAAAAGTTTATAAGAATAGCTTTATCAGCTACGAAAATTTCTACCAAAATCACGAAAATGCTCAAGTCCGTGAAAAGTCTTTCCGTTCTTTCTCAGCTGGACTTCGTAAACATCAGCATACCGCTGCTGCAGCTTATCTGGCTCAAGTAAAATCTGAAAAACTGATTGCTGATATGCGGGGATATGACTCTGTCTTTGACTATCTTTTGGCTGAGCAAGAGGTAGACCGTTCTATGTTTGACCGGCAGATTGACCTCATCATGACTGAATTTGCACCTGTTGCACAAAAGTTCCTCAAACACGTTGCTAAAATCAACGGTCTTGAAAAAATGACCTTTGCAGATTGGAAATTGGACTTGGACAGCGCACTCAATCCTGATGTCACTATTGATGACGCTTACGACTTAGTGATGAAATCAGTTGCTCCGCTTGGAGAAGAATACACGCGCGAAATTGCCAATTATCAAAAAGAACGTTGGGTGGATTTTGCAGCTAATGCCGGTAAGGACTCCGGTGGTTATGCGACCGACCCTTATCGTGTGCACCCTTATGTGCTCATGAGTTGGACGGGTCGTATGAGTGATGTATATACTCTGATTCATGAAATTGGTCACTCTGGTCAATTTATCTTCTCAGACAACAGCCAAAGCTACTTTAACACCCACATGTCAACTTATTATGTAGAAGCTCCTTCTACTTTTAATGAGTTGCTGCTTAGCGACTATTTAGAGCATCAATTTGACAATCCACGCCAAAAACGTTTTGCTCTTGCGCATCGCTTAACTGACACCTACTTCCATAACTTCATCACTCACCTCCTAGAAGCCGCTTTCCAACGTCGGGTTTACAATCTGATTGAAGCAGGCGAAACCTTTGGTGCCAATAAGCTCAATAGCATTATGAAAGAAGTTCTGACCGAATTCTGGGGTGATGCGGTGGAAATTGATGACGATGCTGCACTCACTTGGATGCGGCAAAGTCATTATTACATGGGACTATATAGTTATACCTATTCCGCAGGTCTCGTCATCTCGACTGCTGGCTATCTCCATTTGAAAAATAATGAAAATGGCGCTCGCGATTGGCTCAACTTCCTCAAATCTGGCGGAAGCAAAACGCCTCTTGAATCAGCTCGCATCATTGGTGCAGATATCTCTACTGATAAACCACTCCGTGATACCATTCAATTCTTGTCAGACACAGTTGATCAGATTATTGAATATAGCAAAGAATTGGAAGAATAACAGAAACTATTCAAAAATCCGCTTAGAAATTCTAAGTGGATTTTTTCGTCTGTAACTAATCCAAAAATCTTTCTGTTCACTTTTCTTCCAAGCCAAAGTCACTAGTCAGCTTGGCAATGATTTCTCTAAGTAAACTTTTATTTACATCATATTTCACATCTTTATGGTCACGATTAAAAAGTAGGAGTTTTGCATTGATGAGCTTTTGAGTATGAAAAGAAACCGCTGCTCCAGTAATATCTAACTCTTCAGCAATCCGTTTGCTCTTAGCATACGGTTTAGCTAATTCTACCATAACATTATAGCGTGTGCTATCACTAAGTACCTTGAGAACTGCGGCAAACGTATCCATATCCAGTTCTTTTCCACTTTTAAGTAGTTGATCAATGCGGCAAGAAACGATAAAATAATGACTCTCTTTCGGTTCTGTTTCACTGAAGTAAGATGCAAACTGCACCACCCATGGACTGACAACATAAAGCCTAATAAATTGATTTTCTTTAAAATTCCAATCAAAATGAGATAGACTAGCAGACTCTGCAATGGTATCCTCCAATGAAAAGGATGCCGCATAAGCTCTACGTTCGGCAGCACTTTTTTCCAAGTAAGGCTGGTAAAGCGGAATAAGTTCCCGAGACAATTCTATTAACTCTTTCATAGCTTCAAGTGGCTTCCGATAAAATTGACTGAAATACCACTTAGTTTCTGATTTAATAGATGATGCTTCTAAATAATCCCAAAAATCTCCACTTTTAGCCATGTGCTCAGGACCTGTGTTTAAGAGACCTTTTAACTGTTCTCTTATCGCTTCGGCATCTAGCTGCAAACAGTAGGCATGTACCGCTTCAACAGATTTGGGCGTCAGCCCCTTATCTACCATCTCCAAATAGCAACTTTGTAGCAAGGTGATTCCATAACCAGTCAAATAATAAGTTTCCATTTGTTCCTTATAAGGTTGAAACAAAAGGCGAAGCTCCTCCATCACAGGAAGAACATCTTTAAAAAGCTCACGCTCTTTGCCGCTAAAACTTTCGATAGTCTCTCTTCTATCCTGTATCAGAGTAGATAGAGAAAACTGCTCCATTAAATCACTTGCTTGTTCTGAATACTGTACTTCCACCATTATCTTTACTCCTTCTTTAGTGTTATCTTATCAAATTCATCCTAACAAGTAAACTGTTTAGAAAGCTATTGCATCACGTGTTTAGCATTTTTTCTGGGCACTTTCAGTGTATAAAAGAATAAAATCGATGATAATATTAAAAATAAGAAAGCAATCTGGGCTGATGACAAGAACGTTACCAAAACTGCTACCAACATTTGACAAAGAACTAAACCCAATGTGGAAAAACTACTAATCCCCGCACTGATTGTCGCCAAACGCTCCTCAGGAAGCGACGAAATGACAAAAGCATCCATCTTCGGCTGAAAAATGCCTACGATAACCATTGTCAAAAAATTAACCAAGAAAATAATATAAATACTGTGGAGTAAAAAACCAATAAAGAGAGCAGGAGGCATGAATACGGAAATCTTCAGCAAAAACTCCATACTTACTTTTTTTAATAAGGTCGTTACCAAAACACTCCCCAAAATATTTCCTATCAAAGTTACAACTGTAACGGTTGCTATAGTTGTGGCTGGATTGATAAATGCAAAACTGGGATTTTCTTTCATATTTAGGAGGAGCAGTGCATTCTCTGCTGCAAACACAGCATTTAAACCAGCAATAGTGAAAATAGAAGTCTTTAAGATGGAGATATTCTGAACAGTTTGATAAGATTGCTGCAAACTATTCCATGTATTTTTAATAAAATGTCTCTCTTCCTCACGATTCTCAACAGAAGAATGAATTGGATTATCTTTGAGCAGATTATTTAAACTGGGACGAAGTATCAGCATTATCAAAGCACTAACTACAAAAGTTCCAGCATTAAAAAATGCGAGGTGTTGATAACTCATCAGCCCAGCTAAAATTGCTCCACTGGATTGAAAGAGAATCTTTAGGATAGAGCTTGCTCCTTGACGAAAGGCATACATGGCTTCACGATTTTCCATTGGAATAATACGAAGGCTGAGTGGTATGTGCAAAGCATCTTCATATTGACCAGCTAGGTCAGATAAAAGATTGACCAATACAGCTAAAATCACTACCCATAAAGCTGGCTGAAAGCCCATAGCCAGACCAATGAGCAGATACAGCCCTGTCCGAAACAGAAGCGTCGCCAAAATCGTATCTACTTTCTTCTTAGTACGATCGCCCCACATGCCCATGAAAATCATCGTCAGAAAAGGCAAACTTTCAGATAAAGTCACTAAAGAGATTGCAAATTTTGCTTTTGGCAATAGCAGAACATAATTCATTAAAGCCAAATAATAGAGTACATCTCCAAAATTAGACAACATATCCGAGATGAAAGTTCCCATAAACAGTTTATTTTGCAATATTCGTTTCATTTTATATCCGCTTTCTTTTTGTTAAGCAATCACTTAATTTTTATTAAATATAATTATACACTTAATTTTAAATAAGTCAATACTTTATTTTAAGTTTTATTATGAATCTCTTTTTTTAAGTATCTGACTAAAAGTTTTCAGGCACCTAAAAATCCGCTTAAAAACTAAGCGGATTTTATGCTTTATCCTAATTCTGCCACAATTTGCTTGATTTGTGCTGCTGTATGTACCCCAGCGACTTGTTTTACAACTTGACCGTTCTTTTTAAATAAGAGAGTCGGAATACTCATAATGCCGAATTGCCGTGCAGTCGTTGGATTTTCATCAACGTCTATCTTCACAATTTTCAATTCATCTTCTGGAATTTCTGCAGAAAGTTGTTCCAAAATAGGAGCTTGCATGCGACAAGATCCACACCAAGTTGCCCAAAAGTCAATAAGAACAAGACCGTCCTTTGTTTCTGCTTCAAACGTTGCATCAGTAATAGCTTTTGTCATCATTTTACCTCACTTTTATTTGTATTGATTTAAATCTTGCTTCATTAGATAAAAGAAAACATCGCCGTAAGTCCCTTGGTAATCCAATTCGTGTCCATTAACAAGCAGCTTTTGAACCGGGTAATAATCTGCTACATTAATCAAGCAGGCTTGCTGCGATTGCTCAAATTCTTGATAGCTTTCAAACGTTATAACCCTCTCTTGCTTACTAGCATCCAAATAAGTGATTTCAATCATGGTCATTCTCCTTTTTATTATTCAATTACATTTGTAATTATTTTTATAAATACATTGTATCAATAGCTGTTACAACAGTCAAGGGATATGCTTACTCTGCCACATTTCTATTTCTAATGGTAGAAAAAAAGCTCTCATTTTCATGAGAGACTTTTAATTGAATTAACGACGAAGTCCGAGTGAGTTGATCAATTCACGGTAACGGTTAACATCGTTCTTACGCAAGTATGCAAGAAGGTTACGACGACGACCGATTTTTTTCATCAATCCACGGTAAGTAGCGTGGTCTTTTTTGTGTACCTTGATATGTTCGTTGAGGTGGTTAATTTCCCAAGTAAGAACAGCTACTTGTACTTCAACTGAACCTGTGTCACCTTCGTGACGTGCATATTGTGCAATGATTTCATTTTTTTTCTCTTTTGAGATTGCCATGATAGACTCCTTTTCTTTACGCTTCATCCGAGTGTTAGGCTTGGCCCACCTAATACCAAGAAAAAGTTATTTGTCTTTAACGACATTCTTATTCTACCAAGAAGGAAAGGTTTTGTCAAATGGGACATTCCGGCTTAGAGTTCTACACCAAAAATAGTGAGTTTTTCTAATTCTTCTTTTGTCAAACGGCGGAAAGTGACTAATTCCAAACGCTCATCCAGCATAAGCGGTCCCATAGAAAGGCGTTCCAAATCTGTTACCGTTTTTCCGCAAGCCTGAACCATTCGCTTCACCTGGTGAAATTTTCCTTCAGAAATTATAATCTCCACCAGAGAAGTTTGCTGCTCTTCATTCACTTCTAATATGGTCAATTTTGCAGGCTGACAGGTAAAGTCCTTGAGCTCTATTCCTGCTTCAAAATGCTCCACATCTTTTTCAGTTATAATCCCATCTACCTTTGCACGATAAACTTTTGCTACATGCTTTTTAGGAGACAACATCGCATGTGCCAAAGCACCATTATTGGTTAATAACAAAAGTCCGTGAGTGTCAATATCAAGTCGTCCAACTGGAAAAACTTCTTTCTGGCGTGCACTTTCATCTAACAAATCCAAAACTATTTGATGGTTAGCATCTTCAGTAGCTGAAATGACTCCTTTCGGCTTATTTAAAAGATAATATACAAATTTTTCATAGTCCAATACTCGCTTATTGACTGAAATTTCGTCCTGATTTTCATCTATTTGAATTTTCGCAGATGTTTCTATTTTTCCATTAACCAAAACTTGCTTCTTTTTCAATAGGCGTTTGACTTCTGTTCGTGAACCAAGCCCCATTTCTACTAAAAACTTATCTAATCGCATCTTTTTCCTCATTTTGTTGATGAGTGACAAAAGCAGCTAAAATGGATACTGCTATCATGAGAACCCCTAGTACACTAAAAATAAAGGTTGGAACAGAAGAAATGCTTCCAATCAAGGATAGGACGAATGTTGATACTGAAGCACCACTACTGCAACCCAAGACAACAATCGCTATTGCGCGATTGACCAAATGGGCAGGAATTTTCTCTGATACAATATGAAATACAGCTGTTAGAGATACGCTATAAGCAAAACCAGCCAACAGAGCACTTAAACTTAAGAACCAAATGTGGCTCGAAAAACCAATCATCACTTGACTGAAACCAAAAACAATTCCCGTTACTGTCAATAAGCGATTTTTCAACATACTCACTAAGCTGGCAAAGCTAACGCCAGCTAGAATCCCGACAAGCTGCATACAGCTGAGAATTAAGCTCGCTGTTTCAGCACTTCCCATTTTATTCTGTAAGACAAGACTTGGAATACGTAAATTGATAGCGACATTGGTACACACAATCATTCCAGCTATAAAAGCCAACAATATGCTTAAATGCACTTGTTTTGTGGTCATTTTCTGAGCAGACTTGAGATGCTCATGTTTATCGACTTTGCTTTTTTCATAAGGAACAAACAAAAGATATAGTGCTAAAATAATAAAGCCAACTGTATAAACCAGAAAAGTAGTTGTCCAACCAAAACGCAAGAGTTGCCCGACCGCTAAAGTCAACAAAGCCATCCCTACAACTTCTGCTGACCCACGGTAGCCCAACATCTGCACACGCTCTCTCCCTTGGAAGCGCTCACTAATAATCGCAATTGCTCGAGGGTTCATCATACCTAGCCCTAAACCAAAAATAAATCGCGAAGCAAAAACGAGACCATAAGCTTGATTGAAAAATGGGATGAGGCCACAAAGAGAAAATAACAATAGCCCTAGTATAATCATTTGCCGCTCAGATAAAAAACGCTCTAAAATACTATTAAAAAGCAATAAAGACATAATCCCAATAGATGGCAAGGAGACTAATAACTCTACCTGACTAGAAGAATAATTCTTATAAAACTGAAACATTGCCGGTAAGGCGCTGGAAATTGAAAATGCCGTTGTCAACACAAATGATAAAGCCAGAATACTAGCCTTCTCCATGAATCTTTTCATCTTATCTTCTTTCTAAAATCACACTATCCCTATCATACAGTTTTTTATGAAAAGACGCAATCTGATAATCCACAAAGTTAAAGCAAACACCCCCTAAGTTGCTATTTTTATATCAACTTAAGGGGAAACTTTATAGGCTCTATAATTTCTGTAGTGGGTAAAACTACCGCAGAGATTATGGAGCTATTTTTGTGTATACAAAAAGTCCCATATGACCTATAATGAAA
>NZ_KV817454.1:2625-29507 GCF_001814695.1 Streptococcus sp. HMSC066E07 | reverse complement strand
TAACCCAAAATCATTAAAGCCGTCTATGCTCTATTATTGTAACACCTTACAAAAAATTTCGCTAGGTATGGTGTTGATTTTGTGTACTCTTTTTCCAATCAAAAGAGCCAAAAAGGGCTAGGATAAACTATTAAAATCAAATCAATCATCAATTCTTTGACTGAAAAACATTGAATTGCTTGACAAATGGTAGAAACATAACTCCATAATCTCTGCAGTGGTGTTACCCACTACAGAAATTATAGAGCCCAAAAAGTTTGGAACTCCCCATCCCAAACTTTTTTACATCCCAAATCCTGTCACTGTCACTCCTAAAAGACGCACACCTTTTGTCTGCTCGTCCAAGCTATCATAAATCTCATGTGCAATGCGCTCAATCTGCTCCGCATCTTGCGTTCTTGTCGCTAAGCTCTGCCTTTTTGTCAATGTTGAAAAATCCGCATAGCGAATCTTCAGAACAATCGTCCTACCCGATTTTCCATGCTTTTTTAAACTACGAGCTACCTTTTGTGATAAAAGGGTCAGCTCCTTTTTTATGTCGTCTTCGTTATGGAGCAATTTCCCATAAGTTCTTTCCTTGCCGATAGACTTACGAATACGGTTGACTTTTACTGGTGAATTGCTGATGCCTCTTGCCTTGCGATAAAGGTCAAATCCAAATCGACCAAACAAGTCAATCAAGGTCATCTCAGGAATTTCTAATAAATCTGCTCCCGTATAAACACCCATATCATGCAGCTTTGCTACTGTCTTTTTCCCAACACCGTAAAATTTGGCAACATCCATTTGAGACAGAAAAGATTCTGCTTCTCCCGGCAAAACCACGGTCAGCCCGTGAGGCTTTTCATAGTCACTAGCCATTTTTGCCAAAAATTTGTTATAGGAAACACCAGCAGAACTGGTCAAATGAAGCTCTGTCCATATCTCGTGCTGGATTAACTTGGCCATCTTGACAGCAGATTTCATATCCAGCTTATTTTTGGTCACGTCCAGATAGGCTTCATCAATACTGATTGGCTCAATCATATCTGTATATCGTTTAAAAATGGCTCGAATTTGCTGGCTGACTGCCTGATATTTTTCATAATTTCCCGAAATGAAAACCGCCTGTGGACAACGCTCATAAGCTTCTTTGGAGCTCATAGCTGAGTGAACACCAAACTTGCGCGCCTCATAATTGCAAGTTGAGACAACGCCTCGTCCGCCTGTTAAACGAGGGTCTGCTCCGATGATGACCGGCTTGCCTTTTAGTGCTGGATTGTCTCTTTCTTCTACGGAGGCAAAAAAGGCATCCATATCAATGTGAATGATTTTCCGAGATGTATCATTGATTAAGGGAAAAATTAACATCAATACAGCTCCTTTCTCGACTCTGTTCTTTCTTCCATTATACAATTTTTATCATTTTTTCCAAAATATTTGAAAATATGCTGATTTTTTCAAAAATATAATACAATTTACGCTAGTTTTTAAATCTGTATTATAAAAGAAAGTGCTTTTATGACCAGATTCCATTTGTGGAAACGATTACTATATGATATACTTATTTTATAAATGTAACAGATTTGTGTTACTAGAAAGATACAAGAGGAAAAAAACATGGTTGTTAAAACTGTTGTCGAAGCACAGGATATTTTTGACAAAGCTTGGGAAGGCTTCAAAGGGGAAGATTGGCGCGAAAAAGCTAGCGTATCTCGTTTTGTACAAGCAAACTACACTCCTTATGATGGAGATGAAAGTTTCTTAGCTGGTCCAACTGAACGCTCTCTTCACATTAAAAAAATTATCGAAGACACAAAAGCACATTATGAAGAAACACGTTTCCCAATGGATACACGTGCTACTTCAATCGCTGACATTCCAGCTGGATACATTGATAAAGACAATGAATTAATCTATGGTATCCAAAATGATGAATTGTTCAAATTGAACTTCATGCCAAAAGGTGGTATCCGTATGGCGGAAACTGCTTTGAAGGAACATGGCTATGAACCAGATCCTAAAATGCATGAAATCTTCACAAAATACGTAACAACTGTAAATGACGGTATTTTCCGTGCCTACACAACAAATATCCGTCGCGCACGTCACGCACACACTGTAACAGGTTTGCCAGATGCTTATTCACGTGGACGTATCATCGGTGTTTATGCTCGTCTTGCACTTTACGGAGCAGATTACTTGATGGCTGAAAAAGTGGAAGATTGGAACGCTTTGACAGACATTGATGAAGAAACTATTCGTCTTCGCGAAGAAGTCAACCTTCAATACCAATCATTGAAAGAAGTTGTTCGCTTAGGTGACCTTTATGGTCTTGATGTTCGCAGACCTGCTATGAACGTAAAAGAAGCTATTCAATGGGTGAACATTGCTTTCATGGCTGTCTGTCGTGTCGTCAACGGTGCTGCTACTTCACTTGGACGTGTTCCAATCGTTCTTGACATTTATGCAGAACGTGACTTAGCTCGTGGTACTTTCACCGAATCAGAAATCCAAGAATTTGTTGATGACTTCGTTTTGAAACTTCGTACTGTGAAATTCGCTCGTACAAAAGCTTATGACGAATTGTATTCAGGTGACCCAACTTTCATCACAACTTCTATGGCTGGTATGGGAAATGACGGTCGCCACCGTGTTACAAAAATGGATTACCGTTTCTTGAACACATTGGACAACATCGGTAACTCTCCAGAGCCAAACTTGACAGTTCTTTGGACGGATAAATTACCATACACTTTCCGTCATTACTGCATGCACATGAGTCACAAACATTCTTCTATCCAATACGAAGGTGTAACGACAATGGCAAAAGACGGCTATGGCGAAATGAGCTGTATCTCTTGCTGTGTGTCACCACTTGACCCAGAAAACGAAGAACAACGCCACAACATCCAATACTTCGGTGCTCGTGTAAACGTCCTTAAAGCTCTCTTGACTGGTTTGAACGGTGGTTACGACGATGTTCACAAAGACTACAAAGTATTTGATATTGACCCTATCCGCGACGAAGTACTTGAATTTGAATCTGTTAAAGCAAACTTTGAAAAATCACTTGATTGGTTGACAGACACTTACGTAGATGCATTGAATATCATTCACTACATGACAGATAAGTACAACTATGAAGCTGTTCAAATGGCCTTCTTGCCTACACATCAACGTGCTAACATGGGATTTGGTATCTGTGGATTTGCCAATACTGTTGATACATTAGCTGCTATCAAATATGCTACTGTTAAACCAATTCGCGATGAAAATGGCTACATTTACGACTATGAAACAACCGGTGACTACCCACGTTGGGGTGAAGATGACCCTCGCTCAAACGAATTGGCTGAATGGTTGATTGAAGCCTACACAACTCGCCTTCGTAGCCACAGACTGTACAAGAACGCTGAAGCAACTGTATCATTACTTACTATCACTTCAAATGTTGCTTACTCTAAACAAACTGGTAACTCTCCAGTTCACAAAGGGGTTTACCTCAATGAAGACGGCAGTGTGAACTTGTCTAAATTGGAATTCTTCTCACCAGGTGCAAACCCTTCTAACAAAGCTCGTGGTGGTTGGTTGCAAAATCTCAACTCACTAGCTAGCCTTGACTTTGGTTATGCAGCAGACGGTATCTCACTAACTACTCAAGTTTCACCTCGTGCTCTTGGTAAAACTCGTGAAGAACAAGTGGATAACTTGGTAACGATTCTTGACGGTTACTTTGAAAATGGTGGTCAACACGTCAACTTAAACGTTATGGACTTGAAAGATGTCTATGACAAGATTATGAATGGTGAAGATGTTATCGTTCGTATCTCAGGTTACTGTGTCAACACTAAATACCTTACAAAAGAACAAAAAACTGAATTGACTCAACGTGTCTTCCACGAAGTGCTTTCAATGGATGATGCCCTTAGCTAATTCAATTCTATTCTCAAAAACCAGTTGGAAATTCCAGCTGGTTTTCTTCTTTTTTATGCTATAATAGAGGTATTGTTAGTTAAAAGAAAAGGGTGTAAAAATGGTGGAGAAAAGAGATGTAGAAAGGGAAGACAAATTTAATCTAACTGTTGATGTCCTGATGTTAGCAGGTACGCTTCTGCTTCAAAGTGGTTCTGAAATTTATCGGGTTGAAGATACCATGATTCGGATTGCTCATTCTCAAGGAATTATGGATTGTAATGCACTCGCAATGCCAGTTGCCATTTTCTTTTCAATTGAAAACACCAATATTTCGCGTATGAAACGCATTACTCATTCAAATTACAATATCGAAAAAGTGTGCGATGTCAATCAAGTATCGCGTGAACTGGTTAGCGGGGACATCAGTCTTGAAGATGCTTTTGAGAAATTAACTCAGCTAAAAAAGAAAAAGACACCTTACACAAACAGGCAACTGACATTTGCTGCTACTATTAGTGCCCCTTTTTTCTCTATCATGTTTGGTGGCAATCTCTATGATGCACTCGGCGCTGCTCTTGCGACCTTCTTTGGCTTTACCTTTTCTCTTTCGGTCAATAAATACGTGCGCATTCCTTTTGTCACAGCTTTTGCAGGAGCTTTTATTTTTGGTCTGCTGGCACAGATCTGGGCGCGCTATTCTGGCTTTCCTTCCAGTGCGGACTTAATCATCGCTGGTGCTGTCATGCCTTTTGTTCCCGGTATTGCTCTGACCAATGCCGTGCGTGATTTGATGACCAATCATCTCAACTCCGGAATGAGCAAAATCTTTGAAACGCTGTTGATCACTTTGGCACTCGGAGCTGGCACTTCCGTAGCTCTCGTCTTAATGAAATAAAAGGTGAATCCATTGACTGTCTTACTACAAGCTGCAGCAAGTTTTCTTGCAATTGTAATGTTCTTAATCGTTTTAAATGTTCAAAAAAGAATGCTCATTCCAGGAGGAATCCTTGGAATGTTCATCTGGCTTTTGTATTATGTATTAAAAGGTCCAACAAATGTGATTATTGCTACGTTTATTGCAGCTATTATCGGATCTTGCATTAGTCAAGTTTTGAGCATTCTTTATAAAACCCCTGCTGTCGTCTTTATCTTAGCCATTTTAGCTCCATTGGTTCCGGGCTATCTTTCTTATCGTACAACGGCCTATTTTGTCACTGGAGATTATAGTCATGCTATGGTTAATGCTACCTTGGTGGTGATTTTAGCCTTGGTCATTTCAATTGGAATGGCAAGTGGTACGGTGGTGCTCAGACTCTACCATTATCTGCAAAAACACCGTTCTTCGTAATTCAACAAAAACAACCGAACTGTCTAAAACCCTTCTTATCTTAAGATGGTCTTTTTCTCAGTTTCCACTTGAATTATGATAAAATGGAATAGAATAATATTTACATGAAACCGAAATATATAGAGGTAATGATGAACATTGGAATTGATAAAATTGGCTTTGCGACAGCCAATTACGTATTAAAATTAGAAAATTTGGCAGAAGCGCGTAACATTGACCCGGAAAAACTAAGCAAGGGACTTTTACTAAAAGAAATTAGTATTGCCCCTGTCACAGAGGATATTGTAACCATGGGAGCGAGTGCAGCAGCATCTATTTTGACCGAAGAAGATAAACAGGCTATTGACATGGTCATCGTAGCCAGCGAATCTGGGATTGACCAAAGTAAGGCTTCTGCTGTTTTTGTTCATGGTTTGCTTGGAATTCAGCCATTTGCACGCAGTTTTGAAATGAAAGAGGCTTGCTACAGCGCTACTGCCGCACTGGATTATGCGAAATTGCACGTCGAAAAACACCCTAGCTCAAAAGTGTTGGTCATTGCAAGCGATATTGCCAAATACGGTATTGAGACACCGGGAGAGCCGACACAAGGCGCTGGTTCGATAGCTATGCTCATCACTAGTCATCCACGAATTCTAGCCTTCAATGAGGACAATGTCGCTCAAACACGAGACATCATGGACTTCTGGCGTCCGAATTATTCCACAACACCCTTCGTCAATGGCATGTACTCCACTCAGCAGTATTTGGATAGCTTAAAAACGACTTGGGCGGAGTACCTAAGACGCAATCAAGTCTCTTTGAAAGATTTTGCAGCAGTTTGTTTTCACTTACCTTATCCAAAGATAGCTTTAAAAGGTATGCGGAAAATCATGGATAAGACATTGCCAAGCGAACAACAAGCACAACTGCAAGAAAATTTTGAGCAATCTATTCTTTACAGTCAAAAAGTAGGTAACATTTATACTGGCTCCCTCTTTTTAGGTCTCCTTTCCCTGCTTGAAAATAGTACGACACTCAAAGCAGGTAACCGCATTGCGCTCTTTAGCTACGGAAGCGGAGCTGTATCAGAAATCTTTAGTGGGCAGCTCGTAGCAGGTTTTGAGCAGCAGCTTGAAGCCAATCGTATGGAAAAACTTGACAGCCGTACACCTCTGAGCATTCCAGATTATGAGAAGGTATTTTTTGAAGAAGCAGAACTAGATGAAAATGGCTCTGCTAGCTTTACAGGCTATGAAAATCAAGACTTTGCCTTAGCAGAAATCGTAGAACACCAACGTACATACATCAAGGTGGAAAAATAATATGAAGATAAGTTGGACGGGCTTTTCAAAAAAATCGCTTCAAGAACGTTTGCAAATTTTAAAAGATTATCACTTACTAAACGAGGATAATCAAACAAACCTTGAGCATAATCACATGCTCCCTCTCTCAACAGCCGACCAAATGAGCGAAAATGTTCTGGCGACATTTGCTCTGCCCTACTCTTTCGTTCCTGATGTTGTGGTAGACGAGCAAGTTTATCAGGTACCTTTCGTAACAGAAGAGCCCTCTGTCGTTGCGGCTGCTAGCTTTGCAGCAAAAATTATTAAGCGCTCTGGAGGCTTCAAAACGACTATTCACAATCGTCAAATGATTGGACAGGTTGCTCTCTATCAAGTAGCAAATATTGAAGCGGCTATAAAAAATATCCAAAATCACAAGCAAGAATTGCTAGAGCTGGCCAATCAAGCACACCCGTCGATTGTCAACCGCGGAGGTGGTGCGCGTGATTTACGTGTAGAATGGCTAAATGGCGAAGCTGAATTTTTAGTCGTTTATCTAACAGTTGACACCCAAGAAGCTATGGGCGCCAATATCCTCAATACCATGCTAGAAGCGTTGAAAACACCATTAGAAGAGTTGACTGGCGGTGAAAGCTTGATGGCAATTCTATCAAATTATGCAACAGAAGCCTTAGTAACTGCCACCTGTGAAATTGATCTTCGTTTTCTTAGTCGAAATAAATCAGAAGCCATTGACATTGCTAAAAAAATCGTGCTGGCAAGCCAATTTGCCAAGCAAGACCCTTATCGTGCCAGCACCCACAATAAAGGCATTTTCAACGGAATTGATGCTGTCGTATTAGCGACAGGAAATGACTGGCGGGCGATTGAAGCTGGTGCGCATGCCTACGCTAGTAGAAATGGTTCCTATCAAGGATTGACTACTTGGTCAATCAAGGAAGTTACTCAAACGCTCTGCGGAGAGATTACGCTTCCTCTTCCCATTGCTACCAAAGGGGGCTCCATTGGGCTCAACCCTACGGTGGAAGTTAGCTTTGACTTGCTAAAACAACCAACCGCCAAAGAGTTAGCCAGTATTATTGCGTCTATCGGCTTAGCGCAAAATTTTGCGGCTCTAAAAGCCCTGGTCAGCACCGGTATCCAGCACGGTCACATGAAGCTACAAGCCAAATCTCTCGCTCTTTTAGCAGGAGCTAAGGATACAGAAATCGCTCTTCTGGTTTCTCAACTCATTTCTGAGAAACATTTTAGTTTCAAAAGAGCACAAGAAATTTTAGAAAACATTCGTCAAAAATCATAGAAAAAAAAGAATCCGATAAGTGAAAAAACTCATCGGATTTCTTTATTTAGTTGATCTTGTGCTTCTCGCAAACGTCCATACAAAAGATAAGGCACTCGTCTTAATTCCGGCAAATTTTGGCAACCAAGTGCACACATAATCAAACGCAAATCTTCTTTCCAACCGTTTACAATCGTGATGACTTCATCCACCGAATATGTCTCAATCAATTCTAACATGGTGCGTGAAAGTCCTACAGCCTTAGCTCCTAACACAAAAGCCTTCACCATATCAAGCGGCTGCCGTACGCCACCACTCACCAAAATATCCATTTTATCCATCATCGGTTGAGCATTTAGTAAGACTTGGAGTGTCGATTGCCCCCAATCATTGAGATAGTCTCGATTGCCACCGCGCCTGTTTTCAATATAGGCGAAGCTCGTTCCGCCACGACCAGAAAGATCAACCGTTCGAATACCGAGGTCATAAGCAGTTTCGATCGTTGCCAAATCCATACCAAAGCCAACCTCTTTCAACACTACCGGGACTGTGCTTTGCTCAGCATAGTCTTTTAAATGTGCTCGCCAAGTTTTAAAAGAGCGTTCTCCTTCTGGCATGAGCAATTCTTGCATGAGATTGACATGTACTTGCAAAAAAAGAGGATGAAGATCTGTGATTGCCTGCTGACCTAGGGAATACGGCTTATCCACTCCAATATTAGTGGCAAGGAGCAGGTTGGGCTTGTCTTTGCTGACAGCATAAGAATCATCTGCTGGATTATTCACGGCAGCACTGTAAGAGCCTGTGACAAAGAGAATACCGCAGGATTCTGCAACTTGTGCCAAGCGCTGATTGATGTCTTTCCCTTTCTCACTTCCACCTGTCATAGCATTGATGTAAAACGGAAATTCCCAATCTTTGCCTGCAAACTGCGTCGTCAAATCCATCTCGTCCAAATCATACTTAGGAAGCGAGCAATGAATAAGCTCCATGTCATCAAAACTGTTGTAGCCAGAGGTTTGCTCCAAAGCATACTTTATGTGCTCGTCTTTACGATTTTCACTCATTTATTCCCACCTCTCCTTATATAAAAGGACAACCTCTGCCCTTTGCCAACGTTCCACTAAGATTTGACTGGCGGGCGAATCAAAAGACAATGCTATGCCGCAGTCGCCACCGCCAGCACCGCTACTCTTTGCCACACAGTCCAATCCTTGACTGGCTCTTTTTAAAGCTCTCAGTTTTTCATTGTAAATAGCGGGGCTAAGTTCCGCCAATAGGTCGCTAACCTTTTCTAGGCTTTCTTTCATAATTTCCTTCTCACCAGCAAGCAGCGCCTTCTCCAGTCGAAGAACTTCTTCTTGTGTTTGTGTTAGAAAACTGGATGAAATTGCTGATTTGACCTGATTGATCAGATCTCTAGAAATAGCTGGTTCTTTTGTCCAGCCTACAAGAAAGTCAAACGTAAGTTGTGGTTGAATCCTCCGAATGACGTATCCCCAATCTTGGGATATTACCTGTTTTAAGGGCGAATCATTGATCTGCTCCGCTATTCTTTTGCGGTCAAAAGATTGGTAATAAATCAAATCTTCATAAGCGATACAAGCCACATCTCCCATTGAGCCATTGTCACCACGTTTAAGAAGAACATAGGCTGCTAGCTTAAAAGTTTCATCAGCAGATAAAGCTAGGTCATACAAGACTGCTATCGCGCGTATGGTTAAAACTACGACACTCCCACTAGAACCAAGACCAATTTTTTTCCCACCTCGCTCCATTTTTCCAGTAATGGTTAAGGAAAAGGGACGCAGTGAAATGGATCGACTTTGTAAAAACTCATTCATAACAGCAACCGTATCCTGAATGAGACTGTACTCATCATCAGGCGTCAAGTCTACAACATGCTCAAACATATCTGAAAACAACTGATAACGTTCAGAAAAATGAATTTTTCCCGTCATATAAATCGGAATATTTTTCAGAATCGCGCCTTGTCCCGCTGTCAATACAGAGTATTCCCCTGCCAAATACAATTTCCCACATGTTCTTACTGTTTTAGTCATCTGGCAATTCCTTCGTTTTAGAGACAATGAGGCGGTATTTTGTTGCAAATATCGGCACCAAATGCTCCAAATCTTCTTCCAAACACAGCACTTTTACATTTGGTCCTGCATCCATAGTGAAATAACAACGCTCTCCTTGACTGCGTAATTGTTTGATGAAGTCCATTGCTTCATAGCTTTTTTCGGTCAGGTAAGAAAAAGCTGGCGTTGCTGTCTTAGTGGTAGTATGCATGGCAAGCGCATTTTTTTCTGTTAATTCTCCCACCTTAGCAAAATCATTGTTAGACAAATAAGTCAGCATAGCTTTATAATCTTCTTCTGACTGTCTCACCCAATCATCAAATGTCGTGGAGGTTTCTGCACAGCGTTTCATTCCCTCACGACTTGAAATCGGCTTTTTCTGATCGTACAAAACCAGCATTATCATCGCTAATTTCAAATCTGTCTTTACTGAATAAATCTCTCCGCTATCCTTGTCCCAAGCTGCAATCGGTCCATAAAAACTCCGTGAAGAAGATCCAGAAGCTAATTTTGCTTTTTGTGCTAGCTCTTTTGTGGACAAGTGCAATTCAAAAAAATCATTACAAGCCTTAACGAGCGCAGACAAACCACTCGAACTAGATGAAAGTCCTGCTGCTGTCGGCATATTATTGTTGGTATCAATTCGTACAAAACTAGCTCCTTGAGGACGAAAACGATCTACAATATTACTCATTTTTTTATGTTCGGCTTGATCTTGCAGAACACCATTGATGTAAAATTCATCTGACCGGGCACTCGCTGGTAAGCTAGACAGAGTTGTTTCTGTGTACATATTTTCCAAGGTCAAAGAAATACTGCTCGTCGCAGGAATTATCTTGACAGTATCTTTCTTACCCCAATATTTGATAATGGCAATATTGGCATAAGACCGCACCTTTACAGGCTTTCGATCCATGTGTTCACCGCTCCTTTCTCCCTCAATAAATCGGCTAAACTGACAGCCTTTTCTTTGCTCGCCACTAGAGCGATAATGCAGCCACCTAGACCACCACCACTCATTTTCGCACCAAGCGCTCCATTTTCTTGCGCTGTGGCAACAAGTCGATCGGCTTCAGGGCAACTCACGCCTAGATTTTTTAAGCTGAGGTGAGCTTCTGACATAGCTATCCCGATTCTCTCTAAATCTTTTGCTTTCAAAGCTTCTTCAACTTCATTGGTTAATTTTCCAAGCTGATAAAGGTAAGGCAAAGCGGTCATTCCTAGCTGCTCAACTTTTTGAATGGCTTCGCGTGTATGCCCATAAATCCCTGTGTCTGCAATCAAAAGATAAGCTCCAAGATTCGTCTCAAACTCTGAAAAACCAACATTTTTAATAAATTTAATAGCATGATCGCTCAAGCAAGTCTTAGCATCCAAACCACTCGGATTCATGTGGGCAATCATCTCTGCCCGATTGGCTAAAGTCTCCAGAGTTTCCCTATCCAACTCCTGTTCATAATAATCAAAAACAGCTCGAATCGCAGCAATACTCACTGCCGCAGAAGAACCCATTCCTCGCTTTTCAGGCACCATGGACTCAATCTCACAGCGAATATAAGCCTCTTGCACCCCTAGAAATTCCAAAGAAGCAAAAACCGCCATAGAAAGGGTATCTTCCTCATACAAAATCCACGCATGATCTGACGGCAAAATGCGACAAGTCACTTCAATATTAGTTAAAGGTAGAGACAAAGCAGGGTAGCCATAGACAACGGCATGCTCCCCTATCAAAATAATCTTACTATGTGCCCGACCGACACCTACTTTTTTTGTCATATTCTCTCTCTACATCACAATACTTCATCTATTATTTTAATATAATTCATAGAAAAAAGCGATCGTTAGTAGTCAATTCCTTTTATATTCCAAACTAATTTATTTCAACTTTTAAAACAGCGAAAAAGAGCAGGAAATCCAGCTCTTATCCTAACTGTCTTCATTTTACAGATTTTGTTTAATCAAATCCATGAGCTCATTGCGGTCTAAAATCCATTGTGCACGTTCGTCTTTCTCATACGTTCGGTTGGAAAGGAAGATGACCACTTTCTGCTGCAAACGATTAAACATAATAAATGTTCCTGTGTAGCCTGTGTGTTGCAACCACTCTTTGTCTAAATCCCAAGCAAGACTGCGTGTTTTTCCAATCTCCTTTGAGAAATTTTTTGTCAAAGTTGCTGCAAAGTCATCCTGTAAATAATGCTCCAAAAAGAGCTTCAAATCCCGAACTGTCGAAAACAAGCCTGCACTACCAGCGTGTCTGCCCAACACACGCGCTTTGGGGTCATGTACAATCCCTGCTTTCACACCGCGAACCGTTGGCACCGCTTGTGCGACAGGACCAAACGCTGTTTCTTTCATACCCCAAGGCTGAAAAATTTTCTGTTCAAAAATGTCACTCAAAGCAGAATGAAAAATTTCTTCTACCATAAAACCCAGCAATAAAAAATTCACATCAGTATAACGAAAACGCTTGCTATCAAGCACTTTCAAATGATTTAGCGCCTCTTTCAATTCAGCCGCATTGAGTGCATCTCGATTGGGGATAAAGGGATCTAGCCCTGATGTGTGAGTAGCCAGCTGACCTACCGTGACAGAATTGTCATGAAAAGCGGGATAATATTGTGTCAGAGGCGCATCTAAATCGAGTTTTTTCTCATGGAATAGAAAAGCCAAAATCGTTCCGACACCCACAACCTTACTGACACTTGCTAAGTCATAGACCAGTCCTGCTCGGCTTTTCTCACTGCGCTCAGGATTGCTCTCACCAAGATAATATTCTTGCCACTCTCCACGAGTATACAAAGCTAAGCTGGCTCCAGGATAGATTTGTTGTGCTATCTGTTCTTCGACTTTTGAGAGAATCTTGCTTGAACTCATACCGCTTCAATCCAAACTTCAATTTGGCTCTCATCTTTGGTCAGGAAAAATTTGCCCGATTTAGGAACAAAAATTTCTCTTCCTTGAGATAAATCGCGCAACGCTCCCACATCAAATTGCTCAACTGTAAATTTAATCATTGCCAAATCCCAAGTTTGAGTACTCTCCGTCAATAAATCTGCTCCGCTTGCTTGTGAGAATGTTAGAACAGACTGATTTCCTAACCATTCCTGATAAAAAGTGACTGCTTTTTCCTCATCTGGAACATTGATGTGAATCTGCTCTATAGTAAATTGGCTGAGCCCTACAAAATCCTCTAGCGGTGCGAATGCTGGTGCGATCATTATTCTCTGTAAGGTTGTCCAATCTTCCTCGCTATGCAGTAAAAACGTATCTCCTTCCGGCGAAGTTGCTTCAAAAGCATAGCCATTGTCACCTTGGTAAAGATAATCGACTTTGCTACCACGCGCCAAAAGTGCTTCAATTTCTCGTGGATTAGCTACTTTGATGACAATTTTCGCTAATTTCTTAGTCCCAACAACTTTGCGAGTGCGCATACTGGGCGACTCTTCTAGCTGCAATTTTTCAACTTTTGTCTGATCTCCAAGACTGACAAAAGCTCCTTCCTCTAGCAAATTTTTCATTCCCAAAGTTTGACAATAAAATGCGAGATTGTTTTTTCGATTATTGATTTTTAATACTGGTATCGTATTTACAATTTTATTTGTTGAACACATAAATTCCTCCAAGCCTTTCTATTTTAAATAATTTTTGTGTATTTTACAAATATTTATGTAAAAATAGAAAAAATTGTGCTATTACTGATAAATATTTTGTGCCACTACCAGCTCATTTGCTGACTCAAATTCATATTGAAGGTAAGACTGATAAGTTCCCGGCGCAATAATCCCACGCATATCTAAAATGGCTGTTCCAGCCTGTCCGATAATGCTATCGGCTAGCAGACAGCAATTGGTAGACAGGATAAAATAAGTCTTAAAACGACTTGTTTTAAACTTATATAAACGAGCATTCAACTCATGTTTCAATTTATAAGCATACGTGCGCTTACCATCTTTCAAATCCGCCGGTGGATCCCACACTTCCAACAACTCATCAATCTCAGCCAACCGTTTCTCCACAGCTAGCTTTTGCTCATCTGTCAAAGATAACCCATAACCAAACAAAGTTTTTTTGCTTTCTTCTTTGCACAAATCAATATAAGCGTCTTTATCTACTTTAAACAAGACACCATCTCCAATCGTGCCGAATAAACGCTCTGAAAAAACATCATAACTACCATAGGAAATAACTTTTCCTTTATAGCAAATATCAACGTGTCCAATCATCCCAAAAAGATTCTGGTCTGACGTATGGATTAGCACCTCTAAGTCAACGGGCTTTTCTTCGTCTCGGATACTACTATAAACCTTTTGTGGTTTCTTTTTTTCACCTTGTAAAAAACGATTAAAGCGATTCAGTTGCTCTGCTGGGAAAAAGGCAGCGATAATGATAGGCAGGTTAATCCGAATACGGCGTCGAAGTTGTTTTTTCTCCACATCGGTGTTGAACATAAGACCGTCTCGAACGTTAGAAAAGCCTAGTAATATCAGATAAATACCAACAATCAAAAATTGCATCCTACCATCCGTGCTGGGAGAAAAGACAGTTGTCAGTCCAATCCCGCCATAAAGCAAGGTATCAAAAAGATAACGAAAACCACCTTTTAACTTATTCTGCCGATAAAGAAGATATGTAATACCATAGATTGCCGCTGTACACAGCTGATAACAGCCCAATATAATAATGACAATATTGACTGGCAGATTGCTGGCACGGTTAAGAAAGCCAACAACCAGTCCCACTAAAACATGGAGGAGGGCAGAACCAAGACTGATACGATTTTTCTTCACTAAGAAACGGAAAAAAAGATTGATAACTCCGACAAATAAAAAGTAAATGACCAATAAATCTAGGGCAAATTTTGTAAAATCAACACCATTTGCAATAATAATAACGCCAAAAAGAATCGCCAAAATACCGAACAATAGAGTCCGTCTCCCACTTAGTTTATCTAATTCCATTTCATCTCTCCCAAATAAAAGGCAGGAATGAGACAAAAATTGCTACTTTGCAAAAAATCAGTTTTGCTGTCTCACTCCCGTTACTGTTATTATCCTTACTCTTTAGTATAGCATTTTATATTGGCAAACGTCTAGTCACTTATCTATTTTTTCGCTCAATCTTATCTCTTCGTTATCAAAAAACGGCTCGTAATGAACCGTTTCTTTTTTGACAACTTATCCATAAATCATCTTGTAAAGTGCTACTGCAGCAATACCGGCAAGGATTGGAGATACAACTGGTACCCAAGCATACCACCATTTTGAATCTCCTTTGTGCTCACCAAGAACTGATTTTGGAAGAAGGAAATGAAGAATACGTGGGCCTAAGTCACGTGCAGGGTTTAGACCTGGACCCGTAGGACCACCAAGTGACGTTACCAATGCCATGACAAGGAAACCAAGTGCTAAGTGGGCAACAGCAAGTCCGGCATTGATGTGAGAACCAATTGCAACTTTTCCTTGGATTTGAGTAGCATCCACTCCACGAGTAGCAGCATATTTAACAACTTCTGCACCAAAATAGTTTTTGGTCATAGCCATTGCTGCAAAGAACAAGATAAATGAACCAATAAATTCATTGACAAAGCCATTTATCATAGAAGCAGCATGTGATTTCTTGCTTCCGTCATCCGTATTTACAATAGTTGAGAATGATCCCAAAATCGCATTAGGATTTGTTGTTTGCAAATAGTAAGGGCGGTGACTTGCTACTACTAATGCTTGTCCAAATATCGCTCCCAATAATTGTGCAATAATGTAAGGCGCAACTTGTGCCCAAGGGAAGTATCCGCTAATCGCAAGTCCTAGTGTGAATGCAGGATTGATATGGTTTCCTGATACATTTCCAAACATAAGAGCAGGAATCATAACCCCCATACCATAACCAACTGCGATGACTAACCAGCCACTTTGATGACCTTTGGTTCCCTTTAATTCCACATTAGCAACAGCTCCGTTCCCCAAAATAATGAGAATTGCCGTTCCAAGAAATTCTGTGATATATTTCACAGTCCATGTGACATCCATTTTTGTTCTCCTCTTTAATGAAAAAATTTTAGACAAATCCTATTTTATCAGTTACAATGGATAATGTAAAGGTTATTTTTTGACAAAATGTAAAAAAGGAGTAAAAATATGCGCTATAATCAGTATAGTTATACACCAGAAACAAACGAAAAAATGCTGGCTGAAATGGAAAACATTGGATTTTCTTTCCAACCAGGGCATTCTGATAAAGAAAATTTGGAAACTTTTGTACGTAGAACTCTTTTTAATTATAAACATACAGACTATGCCCTAAAATCTTTGATTGCCAATTCAAAAACAGACTTACTCAGTTTTTTTACGTCCAATCAAGAATTGACAGCAGAGATTTTTTATACCATCATTTTTCAATTGCTGGAATTTGTGCCCTTTGTTGACTTCGACGATGTAGAAACATTCCGCAAGGACGTAAACTTTCCCATTACCTATGGAAATCTGCTCGAAAATCTCTATCAGTTGCTCAACACACGCACCAAAAACGGCAATCTCTTGATTGATAAACTAGTGAGCGACGGTTTGATTCCTGAAGACAATACCTACCACTATTTCAATGGTAAAAGTCTTGCGACTTTTACTAGCCATAATGCAATCCGCGAAGTGGTCTATGTGGAATCGCGCGTGGATACCGACGAAGACGGTCTGCCTGATTTGATTAAGGTCAGTATCATTCGTCCTCGTTTTGACGGACAAATTCCTGCCGTTATGACTGCCAGCCCTTATCACCAAGGAACCAACGACAAAGCTAGCGACAAAGCGCTCTATAACATGAATGTGGATTTGGTTAAAAAGGAAGCTGGAAAAATTACCGTCCATAACTCTGAAGTTTGCTTGGTTGAACCACAAGGTCAAGCAGTATTGGTGGAGCAAGCAGAAGAAACACTCGGTCATATCGGTACTTACACGCTCAATGATTATTTGCTTCCTCGTGGTTTTGCTAATTTATATGTATCAGGTGTGGGAACCAAGGACTCTGAGGGGCTTATGACGAGCGGAGATTATTATCAAATCGAAGCCTATAAAAATGTTATTGATTGGTTAAATGGTCGCTGCCGTGCGTTCACAGACCATACCAAACAGCGAGAAATCAAAGCCACTTGGTCCAATGGAAAAGTTGCTACAACAGGAATTTCTTACCTCGGAACCTTGTCAAATGGGCTAGCTACGACTGGCGTAGAAGGGCTGGAGGTTATTATTGCCGAAGCTGGAATTTCTTCTTGGTACAATTACTATCGTGAAAATGGTTTGGTGACAAGTCCTGGGGGCTATCCTGGTGAAGATTTTGACTCTTTGACAGAATTAACCTACTCACGCAATCTTCTAGCAGGTGAACGTCTTCGTCACGATGCTGAGTATCAAAAAAGCCTCAAATCATTAAAAGAAAATCTCGA
The DNA here is from genome assembly GCF_001814695.1 of Streptococcus sp. HMSC066E07. Classification (NCBI taxonomy): domain Bacteria; kingdom Bacillati; phylum Bacillota; class Bacilli; order Lactobacillales; family Streptococcaceae; genus Streptococcus; species Streptococcus sp. HMSC066E07. Next base: position 12,178 of record NZ_KV817454.1, on the reverse strand, counting down.
TCGCAAAACAGGGGACTACAATCAATTTTGGCATGACCGCAACTATCTGATTCACGCGCACAAGGTCAAAGCCGAAGTCGTCTTTACGCATGGCTCCCAAGACTGGAATGTCAAGCCGCTCAATGTGTACAACATGTTCCATGCCCTGCCACAAAACATCAAAAAGCATTTGTTTTTCCACAACGGTGCTCACGTTTACATGAACAATTGGCAATCCATTGACTTTCGTGAGTCCATGAATGCACTTCTCAGCAAGAAACTGCTAGGCTACAATTCTCACTTTGAATTGCCAACCGTAATCTGGCAAGACAATAGTCAAGCACAAAGCTGGTTGTCACTAGAGACTTTCGGCAATCCAGAACACTACACTCATTTCAATCTAGGTAGTACTACTCAAGATATTCAAAATGCTTACTCTGAGACGGACTACAAGCGTTTCAGCAAGACTTATCAAACCTTCAAAAATGAACTCTTTGACGGAAAAGTCAATCAAGTGACCGTTGACTTCACTTTAGAAAAAGACCTTTTCCTTAACGGCCCCGTCAAGCTCAATCTGCGCCTTAAATCCAGCACCGATAAAGGCTTGATTTCCGCACAGCTGTTAGATTTTGGACAAGCTAAACGCCTCATCCCAATTCCTGGCGTCCTTGCACCAAAAGTCATGGACAATGGTCGCTTTTATATGCTGGATCATTTAATGGAATTGCCTTTCAAAGAGACACCGCATCGCGTTGTGACAAAAGGATTTCTCAACCTACAGAACCGCAACAATCTGCTAACCGTCGAAGAAGTCACACCAGACCAATGGTTGGAATTTTCTTTTGAATTGCAGCCAACCATTTACAAAATGAAAATAGGCGATACACTTCGCCTCGTCCTTTACACAACCGACTTTGAGCACACCGTCCGCGATAATACTGACTATCATTTGACCATTGACCTAGCAAACTCTAGCTTAGATGTGCCAGATATGGTAAAATAAGACGTTAATGTTTGAAAATTAAGGAGAACCAAAACAATGATGAATATGCAATCAATGATGAAACAAGCACAAAAATTACAAAAACAAATGGAAAAAGGGCAAGCCGAGCTTGCTGCGACAGAATTTGTTGGCAAATCTGCCCAAAGCCTCGTGGTCGCAACTCTTACAGGTGATAAAAAAGTCGTCAAAATCGACTTCCAAGAAGCCGTTGTCGACCCAGAAGACTTAGAAACTTTATCTGACATGACAACCCAAGCTATCAACGCTGCCCTCGCAGAAATTGATGCCGCAACTAAGAAAAAATTAGGTGCCTTTGCAGGCAAAATGCCGTTTTAAAACAAATCTCAAAAAACTCACCCCCTCCTAGTTCATTGCTAAGAGGGGGCTATTTTATGTAAAATTAAAGAAATCAAAGGCTTTATTGAGGAGTAAGTCTGTATATTTTGGATTGTCTTTCAGCTCTTTAATGGAACTTTGCACCAGTTGAACATCATCCGTTATGATACCGTCAACATTCAAGCGGAAAGATTTTGCAATGCTGTTTACATCGTTGACCGTCCAATCATAGAGCAATTTATCGGCTTGCCACAACTTAGAAACAAAGTTTTCATCCAGTGTGGAATATTCCATAGTATAACCGCTAGCTTTGGTTCGTGGGAAGATTGTATTATAAGGCAAGATAAAAAAGCTTTTAATGCTGGCATCGTATTTCACAACCTTTTCAATCACGCGATAGTCCAATGAATGCATTTGATGCCCGTACTTTTTAATCGTTGGACCATATTTTTTCAAAAAGCGCTCCATCATATCCGAAGAATCTTTTTTGCTGGTTTTGATTTCAATGAGCAGCCGCTGTCCCAATTCGTTGGCACGTTTGAGATACGCATCAAAACTAGAAATTTTTGTCCGATAGCCATTTTCTGAAACATCTAAATCAGTTAGTTCTGCCAAGGTCAAATCCTGTGGACTTGCATTGACACCCACCAAATTTAAAAGATTAGCATCGTGCATCATGACAAATTGACCATCTTTTGTCTCTTGCACATCCATTTCAATGTAATCCGGCTTCAGCAAAGCTGTCTTTTCCAATGACTGAATCGTATTTTGTACACCATTTTTCTGCGACACTCCTCGGTGAGAAATCGTAACAGGAACAGTTTCCAATGGAAAAATGAGATACATATAACCTTCTACTGCAAAAAATACAGAAGCAATGGAAATCACAAGCCAGCGCAAAACACGATCGAACTTCCGCCGCGGACAATCCGCCAAGCCTTGCTCAGTCAGAAAAGAAACGAATTTAATCAAGAAATAACTCAACATCAGATAGTGAGCATTTTTCAGCAACACATAATTCATCACACCAGCAATCGTTGCCACTTGATTGGAATGACCGTCTGCAACATGCTGTAAAAGAAAGAGAGGCAGAGCCATTCCAAAAAAGAAGAGAAAAGTCTTGGTCACAATCCAAAACAACTGCCAAGAATAAAAGAAAGTTCGTTTCTTAGTTTTTTCTAAGCTGAACTGCACCGCTTCTCTTACGGAAGAATTTTCAAAAAAGATTTTTGGCAAGGCAAACATCAACTTGACCGCAATCAATAACATCAGCCATACAAGCAGGGTCAGGACGACAGCACCCCAAAAATACGTCTCTTTCAAATAAGTTAAGATAAAATTTGGAACTAAAATTTTGTTTAGATAGTAAATTTTGAGGATTTTTCGGAGAAAAGGAAAGAGCAGAGCGATGTAGAGCAAGACAAACAAGATTTTACTAGGACGTGCCTGCTTTAAGGTGAGCAAACTGTCTGCTATGGTTTTCTTGGTAAATTTCAAGAGTGTTCGCTTTTCTTGAGTCAATAGATTGTGCGCTCCTAAAAAAAGAAGTGTGATTTGAACATAAGCGACCAACAGATTGGCTAAAAACAAGAGGATAAAAGCCAGAGTAACTAGAGGATGACTAGATAACACTCCAACTACATTGTTATACGATAGAAATTGATAGCCCGTCTGACGAAGCAAAGTACCTGCCGCCCACGAATTAAAAGGCAACCAAGCATATTCTGTCAGCATAAAAATAATAAAAAACAAAAATAGAATTTTATCAAGATTTTGATAGAGTTTTTGAAAACCTAAACGCTGTTGTTTCATCATTCTCCTTTAACTTATTTTTCATCAACTGAAGCATAAAGAGGATTTGCTAGACGGATTAAGTCAGCATAATCTTGTTTTAATGCTTCAAAAGCTATTCTGACCTCTGCCGGAATCTCCACATGCGCAATATAGTTTTTTCCTTTTGGTCCGTACCCAGTTGCATTGTCTGTTAATCGTGGAATTTCTCCCATTAACAAACTGATGTAACGCTCCATTGCCCACATACCATGAAGTTTCTGTTTAAAAGTCAACTGTTCTTCTTTCACCGTCACTTCTGCATGATATGCAGCAAAATTGATAATTTTCTTTTCCTTAGAGAGGTACTTTCTAAGCCCTGCGTCCATTCGTTCCTGCATAGTGGCATCCTGACAAAAAATAATAGACTGATAATCAATCTTTTCGTGCTCCAACAAATCCAATAAATAAGTGATGTTGTTTCCACAATTGGTCGAGCGACACTCCAAATAATCAGCTGCTAAGTTATACTTTTCTTTCAAGTAAGCATTGAAAATTTCTGCCTCTGACAAAGTTTGTGTTTCTATTTTCGGATACTCTTTAGCGACTACTTGGCGCAAAGTATCAGTCGTATGACCCGCGCCACCAACAATCACATAAATCTTTGCGATATTCGCGAACATAGCCTGCGCTAGAATATTTCCACCCGCTAGAATACTCCCACCAAACAGCACCATGACATCAGCCTGTTTTAGGCTATATTTATCTTCTAAAGCTTTTTGTGTTAATTCTGGCAAATCGCGTTTTCCACAAAAAGAGCCAAGGATATTGATATTGTTTGCTAGTTCTTCCTTTACCATACCTTTCATTCTATAAAAAAATCTCAGTTTCTTCAACCGAGATTCTCTCTATCGTCCAAACAATCTTGCAAAGAAACCTTTCTGCTCTTGTGCTTGCACTTTTTCTTTAGCTTCGTCCAATTCTAATAGCAACGTTTCACGCTCATTCATGGCCTTAGCAGTCAATTGCTGCTGCTGGTCTAATTGCTTATCTTTTTCAGCAATTTGCACATCTTTCACGCGCAATTGCTCATCTTTTTTAGCTAATTGAGCATCTTTTGCTTTTAACTGGTCATACAAACGCACAATTTCTGCATTTTTCTCATCTACCAAAATTTCCATGAGCTCACGTTGCTTGACATCTTCGCTGACCGGTTCATCTTCAAAAATCGTCTTTTTGTAAATTTCTTCCAGCTTTATCAAACCGCTGCGCGTCACAACGGTGACCCCTTTTTCATTCTTGTCGGTATCTTCGGGCGCAAGAGTTTTGACCCGATTGTTCATCGCCTGACGGCTAATCCCTAAAATCTCGGCTAGCTCGCTGACTGTCTTTTCAATTGCCATAATTTCCTCTGAAACTTTTTCTAGATATATACCTAAATCTTATCATATCAAGGCTTAACTGTCAAATTTGCTCCGGATTTCAAGGAATTTCACCATATTTATGATACAATAAAATTTGACATATTCATTTAAAGAAAGAAGTACAATGAACCATTTTGATACAATCGTGATAGGCGGAGGACCTGCTGGTATGATGGCTGCTATTTCCAGTTCTTTTCATGGACAAAAGACTCTCCTCTTAGAAAAAAATAAACGCTTAGGTAAGAAACTTGCCGGAACAGGTGGCGGACGCTGCAATGTGACGAATAATGGCACTTTAGAAGATTTATTAGCTGGCATACCAGGCAACGGTCGCTTCCTCTACAGTGTCTTTTCCCAGTTTGACAATCATGACATTATGAATTTTTTCACTGAGAATGGCGTGAAACTTAAAGTGGAAGACCACGAGCGCGTTTTCCCAACAACAGACAAATCTTCTACAATTATTGAAGCCTTGGAACAAAAAATAAAAGAGCTGGGTGCTACAATCAAGACACAGACAGAAGTGGTTTCTGTAAAGAAAAACGCGGATTGCTTTATCATCAAGTCAAGTGAGCACATTTGGAGCAGCGACCGATTGATTGTCACCACAGGTGGTAAATCCTATCCTTCAACTGGCTCTACTGGCTTTGGCTATGAGATTGCGCGTCATTTCAACCATACGGTTACTGAGCTAGAGGCTGCTGAAAGCCCACTTTTGACTGACTTTCCACATAGGGCTTTGCAGGGGATTGCATTAGCCAATGTCACCCTCCATTATGATAAACATATCATCACTCACGACCTTCTCTTTACTCATTTTGGTTTATCTGGTCCAGCCGCATTGCGACTTTCCAGTTTCCTCAAAGGCGGTGAAACCATTTATTTAGATGTCTTACCACAGTTTTCTGCGGAAGATTTGGCAGCATTTTTAGAAAATAACCGAGAAAAATCGCTCAAAAATAGCCTCAAACAATTGCTTCCTGAACGTCTGGCAGACTTTTTCGCGCAGCCATTCCCTGAAAAAGGCAAACAATTGACTGAAAAAGAAAAAGAAGAGCTCATTCAACAGCTCAAAGCTCTACCGATTCCTATTATCGGCAAAATGTCTCTAGCCAAATCTTTTGTGACCAAAGGCGGTGTCAGTCTTAAGGAAATCAATCCCAAGACTTTAGAAAGCAAACTAGTTTCTGGGCTTTATTTTGCTGGCGAAGTGCTGGATATCAATGCTCATACCGGTGGATTTAATATTACAGTCGCTCTCTGTACTGGCTGGGTTGCTGGAAGTGTGGAATACTAAAAATAGAGCAAATGCTACCATGCAGAACACTAGTATTTGCCCTATTTTTTATTTTACTTGTGAACGTATGCTTGGATAACATCTGCTACATATTGAGCTGTTCCAACTCCAAATTGGTCAATATTTTTCTTAAATTCAGGATTTGCCACGTAGCCTTTTCCAATAAAAGCGAAAACTTCCAGAGAACAATCAAAGGCATAGGTATTCATTGCTTGAAATAACTGCTCGGCTTCTGATAAATTCTCTTGTGCTTCCACAGCTAGACCTTTTTGCATATTATTAGCTAGATTGCGAAAAACTTTGTTAAATGCTTCCGTCGTCTCAGTTTCTTTGCCAACTTGTCGTACACGAGACTCGTCCATTACTTCTTGACCGTATGTTTCAACCGCTTGATGATAATAATTTGCATGGTCTTCGTAGGTAAATCCAACAAATTTTTCTTGTGTCGTCATTTTTCTTTCTCCTTTTTGAGCTTGAATTGTCTTTTGCAAGGTGAAAATCAAGGTATCCAAATGTCCCCTTTCCTGCTGCAAAAACTGCAATTGCTTGTTCAAGTGAGGCAATAGTTCCTGCTCTTCCTGACTTAGTAGCTCTGCTATTTTCTTTAAAGAAAATCCAAGATATTTGTAAAATAAAATAACTTGCAGGCGCTCTAAATCTGCTTCACTATAAAGACGATACCCGTTTTCAGACTTTTGCGGCACAAGCAAGCCTATCTTATCATAGTGATGCAGTGTTTTGACAGAAACACCTGAAAGCTGCGCAGCTTCTTTGATTTGATACATCATTTCCTCCTTACAAATCTCATTATAAACCCTCCCCTTAGGTTGAAGTCAATACTTTTTTAAAAATATTTTACCCCCAAATAGAGTTATCACAAAGTACGCCCTTGCTTTGTACAAAAAATCACTAATGTTGCTTGCAAAGCAAATCTCAACACCATTCGCTTTTCAAATACGAAAGAGCACTTTTGACGAAAACTTTGTTTTCTTTATCCACCACCTCAATAGTCTAAGGGACTGTTGAGCACCCTTGCGGGGGTGAAACTACCAGCTCCCATTGTGCCTGGGAAACTCTAAACTGACTAAAAACAGCAAAGTTTTTCCGAACTCCCCCTGTAATGATAACTAACATAAACAGAGGCGGCAAGTTAATAGTTCTTTTGTCCCTATTGTCTCTGTTAGCTATCTCTTCTTTCACTTGTTTCAACTGCATCTCAAAACGAAAGAAAACATAGAAATAATAAGGATTTTCGCTCGTAGAATATATGAATTTTATTGTATTATTTGTGAAATTTTGGTAATATATATATAATAATACAAGAGTACTTGTATGAGGAAAGTTAGTGTCTGGCTATCCTTAAAAATAAACAAAGAATAGAAAGGATTAAAATGTCAAAAAAGAAAAAAGACACACCGTTAGTCTTTCTAGTCTTGCTGAAGTGGTTAGCTGAACTGATCTATTTTGTAGGAATTGTGTTCGTTGTCGGCACAGCTCTCCTACTCTTAACATATAATATTCTCAATATACCGCTAAACTATATCCACATTGCGGCTTTAATTGCTTCTTTCATCTACATATTGGTTGGATTTTTAGTGGCAAATAGTTCCGAAGACATCGTAATCGCTAGCAACTACTTTAAAATCCTATCGGCGCTTGGTTACTTAGCAGTCATTAGCTACTTTGACAATCAACTATTTGATTATTTAAAAAATCCAGTCGTTGATATCTGCTTAGCCATACCATTTTTGATTGCCATTATTTATAAAAAAATTTATAGAAAAATGATTTACCGTGCTGTCTTTAAAAAACATCATTCTGTCTCTTTTTACAGTGAGTATTCAAGTATTGAAGAGATAAAAGACTCGATGTTAGAAGCTGTCCGTGAAGCAGTCAAGGACGGTCACAAAGAAAATGTAGAAGTTGTCGGAAAAAATTTCCGGCAAGATGCAAAAGGAAATATCATCGGTATTTTCAAAATTTCACTAGCTCGTAAATTATTTAAAATCACTCAGCCAAAACTAATGCTGATCACCTTAAACTTTAATATCAATAATAATGAATAGGAGTCTACAATCATGTCAGAAATAGATAAACCCGTTTTAACACTAGAGCAAGATCGCTTCTTAAAAAACAAATCATTTGATACTTACAAAAAAAAACTTGAAGTGCTATCAAGAGCTTATAGTGCTAATGCCATGAAAACAATCAATGGCTTCTCATTAGATTCAGAAGAACAATACAAAGCACTGTTTGAAGCTGTATTTTCAGGTGTTTGGGACGTTGATACCGGCATGCGTTATGTCAATGTCACAGAAATTATTGGCGTCTCTAGTTTCTTAGCTGGACAAAAAGACGAAAACGGTTATTATGTACGCAATGCTGATGGGGAAATTGTCTGGGATGTTGTAGATATTGATGAAGCTGAACTCTTCACAGACGAGCAAATCGCAACTATTGTTCCAAAAGAATATCGTGGGAAATCATTTGTTCTTCGTGAGTTAGATGCACGCAAAGAATGGGGAGAAAAGCAACCTTCAGAAGACATTTCTGAAGAGGTACAGCCCGTTGTTGAAGAGGCAGTCGTTGATGTAAAGACAGAACCAGAACCTGAGCCCGCACCAATTGTCCAACCAGCACCTACCGCTGAAACGAAGGTTAAACAACAAAAACCTATCGTAAAACCAGACCCAGTAGTAAAGCCACGTCCCATGACAAAATCTGAAAGACAACAACAAAAAAAAGATTACACAAAAGAATCCATTAAAATTATCAATGCAACCATTGACAGCCTTGGATAGTAACAATTTTCAATAATATTAAAGAGGTTGGGACAAAGAGATTTCAATTTTTAAAAATCTTAATTATTAAGCCCTTCAAATCTATAATTAAATGCGAAAAGCGAACAAAGCAGAATTCTGATTACCAGAAAACTAGTTTTGTTCGCTTTTTATATTTGAGGTCGGACTTTTGTCCCAGCCTCTTTTGTCCTCTTTTCAATCTGAAAAGGATTGACTTAAATTTTAAAATAGAAGTAGAACGAAGCACTTTTGACTTATTTATCATATATCCAAATACACAATCAACAACGACATTATATTATAACAAAGAGGTTGAGACTCGGTCTCAACCTCTTTTTGTCACTATTGCCTAGCAAGAGTTAGGATAATCATCGTTAGGGACTTATTCTTCCTCTTTACGTTTCTTGAAGCCAAGCATTGACAATGCTGTAGCAGCAAACGCTAATCCTACCAATGCTGCACCATCATTTGTAACTTCACCTGTTGAAGGCAAGGTTACTTGTGGAGTTACAGGTTGTTTTGGAGTAGTTGGCACTACTGGAGTAGGTGTTGGTGTAGGAGGTGTTTGCGGTTTTTCAGGTGTCTTAGGAGTTTCTGGCGGTGTTTGTGGTTTGTCAGGAGTCTTAGGCTTGTCTGGCGTTACCACTGTTACCGTATTAGAATTTCTTTCAACACCATTGATGATTTCAGTAAAGGTATTCTTCACAGTACCATAGTCAAGTTGTTTCACTTGCATGTAACCTGTAGCTTGGAATTCACTATTATCTGAAATACTGTTCAAGAAGGCGCTAGAGAATGAGTACACAACTGTTCTTGTCTTGTGATCAACAGTTTGGTTGACAAACTTCGTCAAATCTGTACCCTTGGCAATCTTTTGACCATTCTTAAGAAGAATATCTGTCTTCGCATACCATTTGTGAACACCGTTGTATTCTACTAATGG